>JASHXZ010000481.1 GCA_030043285.1 Xanthobacteraceae bacterium
TGATCGCCGCGGCGCCGGCGTCCTGCGCGAAGCGGGCGAGCGTTGCGGCGATGCCAGTGCCGGCGTCGCTGACATGGGCGATGACAGGCGCGCGCGTGCCGGCGTGCTCGACCGCAAAGCGGATCAGCGCGCGCTTATCGTCGTCGGGCAGGCTCACCGATTCGCCGGCGTGCATCGGCACGGCGAGCGCGTCGGCGCCATGGCGCAGATGAAAGTCGAGCATCCTGCCGTAGCGGTCGAAATCGATGCGACGGTCGTCCGCAAACGGCGTCAGCGGCGTATGCACTAGGCCCGGCTCGAAGGACATTGTTTGACGCGCTCTTTCGGAGGAATGCGGCGACGCTTACCAGCCGTGCGGCTCGGTTTGCAGAATGCCGAGTTCCTCGAGCTGGGCGCGGATATAGGCTTGGCGTTCCGGCGTTGCGGTCGGCAGCGGCGCGCGGGTCGGGCCGACCGGCCGGCCCATGATCACCATGCCGCCTTTGAGCGACGACGGATATTGATCCTTGAACAGGTGCCACAGCCGCGTCATCTTGAACTGCAGCTCACGCGCGCGGGTCCATTCGCCGGCCATGCAGCTGTCGAACAGCTCGTTGCACAAGTTCGGACAGATCGAACCGGCCGCCGAGTACGATCCGATGCCGCCAAGCGGCACCGACGGCAGCAAAAACTCGACGCCGGTCAGCATGGAAAAATTCGGCCGCAGTTTCAGGGCAGCGCGCGAAATTTCCAGAAATTTTTCGCTGTTGAAGCTCGCTTCCTTGACGCCGACGAAATTCGGCAGCTTCTCGATCAGCCGCGCCATCAAATCGCCAGTGATTTCGACACCCGCCAGATAGCTCGGCGAGTTGTAGGACAGAACCGGCAGATCGATGGACGAACAAAGCTCCACGAAATAGGCCTCGATCGCCGTCAATGATGGATTCCAGACATACGGCGTGATGGCCAAAATGCCGTCGGCGCCCATATCTTGGGCGTGGCGGGCAAGGGCCATGGTGTCTTCGACCGCGAGCGCGCTGACGTGGATGGTGACCGGGACGCGGCCCGCCACGACCCTCACGGCGGCCTCGGCAAACAGCTTGCGCTCGGCGATGGTGAGATTGAGCGACTCGCCCTTGTGGTGCGGCCAGGAGATCGCCGGCGCGCCCGAGCGCACGTGAAAATCAAGGAGCCGCTCGAACGTCGGCAAATCGAGACTGAAGTCGTCCTTGAGCGGCGTCACCGGGCTCTGCATCACGCCGCGAAATTTGTTCTGCATCGCTACGTCGTCCTTGCCGCCTCAAAAGCGCGGCGGCGCGCCATGATAGGCTTGGCGAATGATCTCGGCGAGATCGGCCTTGGAGGCCGGCCGCGGGTGCTCGATCTTCACCGCGCTCACCACTTCGGCCGCTTTGCCGATGTCGGCTTCGCGCAGGCCAAGGTCTTTGAGCCCGGTCGGCAGGCCGAGCCGAACGTTGAGGTCGTAGAGGCCGCGAGCGGCGTCGGCAACGCCGAGCGCACGCTTGATGCGCGCCATGGCGTCGGGCGCCGCCGCGGCATTGAAGCCGATCGCGTAGGGCGTAGCGACCGCGTGCGCATGGGCGTGGTCGAGACCGAACCATTGCCGCACCCGCTGCGCGATGGCGTGTTCAAGGCCGACTTCGGCGCGGAAGTTGCCGGCCAACCAGGCGCCGTACAAAACGTCGCTGCGCGTTTCGAGATCGCGCGGATTGTCCGCGAGGCGGGGAAGACTTTGGCCGAGCCGGCGCACCGCTTCCTCGGCCATGGTCTGCACCACCGGATTGGTGTCGATGCCGTAGAGGCTTTCGACTGCGTGCGCCATGGCATTCATGCCGCTCGCCGCCGAGGTGCGCGGCGGCAGGTCGAGCGTCAGCTCCGGATCGTAGATCGCGGTCGCGGGCAGGCAGGCGACATCGTTGCCGCTGATGCGCTTATCGGCGACGCCGACATACCAGCGCGCCGCCATTTCCGAGCCCGAATAGGTGGTCACGACCGCGATGTAAGGCAGCTTGGTCGCCGCCGCCGCGGCCTTGGCAAGCCCGATCGGCGAGCCGCCGCCGACCACGACAAAGCCGTCGGCTTTGATGCGTTCGAGCTCGCCGACGATGCGGTCGAAGGCCTCGCGCGGCATGTTGGGTGCACATGCGTTGCAGATTTCGACGACGCGCGCGCCGAGCGGTGCAGTCAGCCGTCGCGCATAATCGGCGCGGCTTTGCGAGCACAGCACCAACAGCCGCGACATCTTGTGGAAATCGGCCTCGGCGGCGAGCGCGCCAAGCGCGCCGACGCCGAACACGATGCGGACCGGATCGCAGCTGTAGGCGAAAGGCGTCATCACTGCGCCTTCATGCCGGCTTTTTGCACCACCGGACCCCACTTGGCGACCTCGGCGGCAATAAAGCTGCCGAATTCGGCGGAGCTCATGTGCACCGGTGCGGCGCCCTCGTTGTCCAGATATTTTTTGGTCGCGGCTGAATCGAGGAGTTCGCCGATGGCATCGTGCAGCTTGGCGACGATCGGCGCCGGCGTGCCGGCCGGTGCGACGATGCCCCACCAATTGGTCGCCACATAACCCGGCACGCCGGCCTCGGCGACGGTCGGCAGGTCGGGCAGGATCGGGCTGCGCTTTTCACCGCCGGTCGCGAGCGCCCGCAGCGAGCCCGATTGGATGCTCGGCACCGTTTGCACGATCGAGGAGAACATCACCTGATCCTCGCCGGCGATCACCGCCAGCATCGCCGGGCCACCGCCGCCGTACGGGACGTGCTGGATGTCGACGCCCGCGGTGAGCTTGAACAGCTCGCCGCTTAAATGCTGAAAGCTGCCGATGCCCGCCGATGCGTAATTGAGAACGCCGGGTTTGGCCTTGGCGAGATCGACCAGCTCCTTGACCGAACGCACCGGCACCTTGGGATTGACCGTGAGCACGTTGGTGCCGGTGGCGATGATGCTGACCGGCGCAAAATCCTTTACGGCATCGAACGGCTCCTTGTAGAGCCACGGATCGACGGCGTGCGCGATCGAGACCACGAGCAGCGTATAGCCGTCCGGCGCCGCCTTGGCGGCGAGATCGGTGCCGACCACGCCACCGGCGCCGCCGCGATTGTCGACGAATACTTGCTTGCCGAGTTTCTGGCCGAGCTGATTGGCGATGATCCGGCCCACCACGTCGTTGCTGCCACCAGGCGGGAACGGAATGATCAGCCGGATCGCGCGGGTCGGATAATCCTGGGCACTGGCCGGACCGGAAAAGGTCGTCAGAGCCAGCAGCAGCGCCAACCCGCTGACGATCGATGCGCGCAGTGTGGTCATACTCTTTGTTGCTCCTGATTTTTCGCAGCTACGCGTTCAATCGCGCGCCATCGCATGCACTTCCTTGGCTTTCGCCGCGCAAGCGGCGAGCAAAAAGCCGAGATCGGTGCCGGTCGAAACATAACGCGCGCCCATGCGCACGTATTGCGCGGCGAGGTCCGGCCGGGTGGCGAAGCCGCCAACCGCGGCTTGCTTGCCGTGGCGGCGACACGCGGCGATCGTCTTGGCATACGCCTCGCGAACCTTCGGATGATCGTATTGGCCGGCAAGTCCCCAATCGGCGAGGAGATCATTGGTGCCGATCAGCACCATGTCGACGCCATCGACCGCGACGATCTCATCAGCCTTGTCTATGGCCGCTGCGCTCTCGAACTGCACGACCACCATGGTGGCGGCATCGATGGCCGCATAAGCTTCGGCCGCGGGCAACGCGCGGTATTGCAGGTGGG
>JASHXZ010000482.1 GCA_030043285.1 Xanthobacteraceae bacterium
AAAGCTTTTCCGCCACGATGGTGTTGAGCATGCCGTTGAGCAGCGCCACGTCGGTGCCGTTCTTGAATTGCAGCATGTGGGTGGCGTGGCGCTTGAGCGCCTGGCCGCGCGGATCGGCCACGATCAAGGTGGCGCCGCGCTTTTTCGCCTGCTTGAAGAAGGTGGCGGCGACGGGGTGGTTTTCCGTCGGATTGCAGCCGATGCAAAAGATCACTTCGGCGTTCTTGCATTCATTGAAGCTCGCCGAGACGGCGCCCGAGCCAATGCCCTCCATCAGTGCAGCGACCGACGAGGCGTGGCACAGCCGGGTGCAGTGATCGACGTTGTTGGTGCCGAAGCCGGTACGCACCAGCTTCTGGAACAGATAAGCCTCCTCGTTGGAGCCTTTGGCGGAGCCGAAGCCGGCGAGCGCCTGCGAGCCGTCACGGTCGCGGATCTTCTTCAAGCCCGCGGCGGCGCGATCGAGCGCCTCGTCCCAGCTCGCCTCGCGGAAATGGGTCCACGGATTGGCCGGATCGATCGGCTCGTGCGGAATCTTCGGCACGCCGTCCTTGCGGATCATCGGCTTCAACAGGCGCTGCGAATTGTGCACGTAGTCGAAGCCGAAGCGGCCTTTGACGCACAGCCGCTTCTCGTTGGCCGGGCCATTGCGGCCGGTGACGTAGAGAAGCTTGTCGTCCTTGATGTGATAGGTCAGCTGACAACCGACACCGCAATACGGGCATACACTGTCGACCTCGCGGTCGGCTTTGCCGGTAAAAACGTTGCTGGCATCGACGACGGTCGCCGGCATCAGCGCGCCGGTCGGGCAAGCCTGCACGCACTCGCCGCAGGCGACGCAGGTGGAAGCGCCCATCGGATCGTCGAAGTCGAACACGATCTTCTCGCCATGACCGCGGCCGGCCATGCCGATCACGTCGTTGACCTGCACTTCGCGGCAAGCGCGGACGCAGAGATTGCATTGAATGCAGGCGTCGAGATTGACCGCCATCGCCGGGTGGCTGCGGTCGGGCGTGGGCGTGTCGCGGCGCGGGAAGCGGCCCTGCGCCAAGTTCATGCGGGTGACGATCTTCCACAACTCGGAAGCCGGATCGTGGGCATGAGCCTGGTCCGGCTGGTCGGTCAGCAAAAGCTCGGCAACCATGCGGCGCGCGGTCTGTGCACGCGTGGTCTGCGTCTTCACCTTCATGCCGGCCGAAGGCAGTCGGATGCAGCTTGCCGCCAGCACGCGCTCGCCTTCGATCTCGACCATGCAGACGCGGCAATTGCCGTCCGGCCGATAACCGGGCTGCGGCGAATAGCACAGGTGCGGCAGCTTGATGCCGAGCCGGCGCGCGGCACGGAAAATCGTCTCGCCATCGCGAATGTCGATGTCGCGGCCATCGATGCTGAATGTCTTGCCGGTGGTTGCCGCGCCTGCGCCCGCGGTCTTGTCGGCCGGAGCGGTGTGCGCAACGGCGGCCTTGCCTTCGCCGGAGGCCGCCCCGCCCGCCGTACCCTTTTGATCGTGCCCGTAGCCGACCGGCTTTTGTCCGTTGCCATCGCTCATTTGCAAATCCCTTTTGGCGCAGCGTTCTCGATCACCAATGGCCCAGCGGCTTCTTCAGATCGTCCGGAAAATATTTTAACACGCAAAGTAACGGATTCGGCGCCGCCTGGCCGAGCCCGCAAATCGAAGCATCACGCATCAGCGTCGAGAGCTCTTCAAGCAGCGCACCGTCCCACGGCCCCTTGGCCATCAACTTCGTTGCCTTCTCGGTGCCGACCCGGCACGGCGTGCACTGGCCGCAGCTCTCGTCCTCGAAGAACTTCATCAGGTTCAACGCCACCGCTTTCATATCGTCCTTTTCGGACAGGATAACCACAGCGTGCGACCCGACGAAGCAGCCGTATTGTTCCAGGGTGCCGAAATCGAGCGGGATATCGCCCATCGAAGCCGGCAGAATGCCGCCGGAGGCGCCACCCGGCAGATAGCCCTTGAAGGTGTGGCCGTCGGCCATGCCGCCGCAAAACTCGGCAATGAGCTCGCGGACGGTGACGCCGGCCGGCGCCAATTTCACGCCGGGATTTTTGACCCGGCCGGACACCGAAAAGCTGCGAAAGCCTTTGCGTTCATGGCGCCCCTGCGAGCTGAACCAGGTCGCGCCTTTCTCGACGATGTCGCGAATCCAGAACAACGTCTCGACGTTCTGCTCTAGCGTCGGCCGGCCGAACAGGCCGACCTGCGCCACGTAGGGCGGCCGATGCCGCGGCAGGCCGCGCTTGCCCTCGATCGATTCGATCATCGCGGATTCTTCGCCGCAGATATAGGCACCGGCGCCGCGGCGCAGATGAATGCCGGTGTGCCGCGACAACCCGGCCGCTTCGACCTTGGCGAGCTCCTGCTCGAGCAGCAGCCGCACTTCCGGATATTCGTCGCGAACATAAAGGTAGGTGTCGGCGGCCTCGACCACCCAGGCGGCGATCAGCATGCCTTCGATGAAGCGGTGCGGATCGCGTTGCAGATAGTAGCGGTCCTTGAAGGTGCCGGGCTCGCCCTCGTCGGCATTGACGGCAAACAGCCGCGGCGCCGGCTCGCCACGCACCAGCGACCATTTGCGGCCGGTCGGAAAGCCCGCGCCGCCGAGCCCGCGCAGCCCAGCATCGCTGACCGCTTTGATGACATCGTCGCGCGAGCGCGTGCCGCCGGTGCAAGCTTTGAGCAATTCGTAGCCGCCGGAGCGCTCATAAGTGGCGAGCGGAGCTGCCGTGTCGTAGGCCTGCGCATGCGGGGGCGCGGCCGTGGCCGCAGCAACACGCGCGCTGTCAGCCTGCTCCACCTGCACGTGACCGACCGCGCAGACCGGCGCGCGATCGCAGGCGCCCATGCAGGGCGCGCGCACGATGCGGACATTGGCGCCGAGCCGGGCCGGCAAATCCTTCAGCAGCCGTTCGGCGCCGGCCAAGGCGCAGGAGAGCGAATCGCACACCCGCACCGTCACGGCCGGCGGCGGCGTATCGCCTTCCTTCACGACGTCGAAATGCGCATAGAACGTCGCAACCTCATAGACCTCGGCCAGCGCCAGCTGCATCTCCTGCGCCAGGGCGGCAAGATGCGCCGCCGACAGATACCCGTAGCGGTCCTGGATCAGATGCAAATGCTCGATCAGCAGATCGCGCCGCCGTTCGCGCTCTCCTAGAAGCGCGCGCACCTCCTCCAGTGCCTGCGGATCGACCTGGCGGCCCTTCGGCGTCTTGGGCGGGCGTCGGCCGGCTCGGCCGCGGCCGCCGGGCGGCACGGTCGGCGGCTGCTCGAAAACGTTCATCTATCCTCCGAAGGCTGGGAGCGGCGCCTGCCGGCATCCTGCAAGCCAGCCGGGCAGATTGATAGAACAACACTATCAATGTGTTGACTATTCGCAAGTTTCTCGATCACTTGGCCGCGGCGCTTGAGCAAAGGCGGGCAGATTGACAACACCGAGCGGCGGCGTGAGGCGGCGTGATCGATAAGCTCGAATTCCTGCTGGCACTCGCCCGCGAGCGGCATTTCGCCAGGGCGGCCGAGGCCTGTGGGGTCACCCAGCCGACACTCTCGGCGGGGATCAAACAGCTCGAGGCGACGTTCGGGGTCCTCCTGGTCCATCGCGGGTCTCGCTTTCGGGATTTTACGCCCGAGGGTGAGCGGGTGCTCAACTGGGCGCGCCGCATTGTGGGCGATGCCCGCGCCATGCGCGACGAGGTGCAGGCGTTCAAGCACGGGCTCGCCGGACGGCTGCGCGTGGCCGCGATCCCGACCGCCCTCGCCATGATCGAGCGGCTGACCACGCCCTATCGCGAACGGCATCCCAACGTGCAGTTCACCGTATTATCGCGCAATTCGGAAGACATTCTCAGGCTCTTGGACAATCTCGAAATCGATGCCGGCTTGACCTATCTCGGCAACGAGCCGCTCAGCCGGGTCACCACCATCCCGATGTACCGCGAGCGCTATCGGCTCCTGATCTCGGCCGACGCTCCCCTCGGCAATCGCGAGAAGGTGACCTGGGCGGAAGTCGCGCAGGTGCCGCTGTGCCTGCTGACGCCGGACACCCAAACCCGCCACATCATCGATAACCTGTTGCACGAGGCCGGCGGCCAGCCGCAGGCAAGTCTGGAATCGAACTCAATGATCGTACTCTACGCCCACGTCCGCACTGGGCGGTGGGCGAGCATCATGCCGGCGCGGCTTGCTGCGACACTCGGTCTCACCGACGTGCTGCGCGCCATTCCCATCGTCGAGCCGGAGGCAAGTCATACGATCGGGCTCGTGGTGCCGGCGCGCGAGCCGATGACGCCGCTGACCGCCGCCCTGGTCGATGAAGTCCGCCGCGTCGAGCCGGCGCTCGCGGATTAGCCGAGGATTTGCGCGAAAGCCGCAAGCCATGGGCCTTCGCCGCACCTTCGGGCGGCGGCCGAAAGGCTGTTCATGACAGCCACAATCTAACCGCTGTGGCGTAGCCCTGCGCGATCCCATTGCCCTTCGCTATCGCAAGATATGCACCGTCTATTTGATCCAGAAGCCACTTGGTTGATGTCACACCGGCTTCTCCGCCCTTGTACATTTTGCTACCTTGCATAAGAATCCGACGCCCGGCACACGTAGAAAAACGCCGGCGCACGGCCACAGGGGAGAACCGCGCAATGAGCTTTCTTGATCGCAGCAATACGATCGCCGGACCCGGCTTTAGCCGGTGGATGGTCCCACCCGCCGCCTTATGTGTGCATCTGTGCATCGGCCAGGCGTACGCGTTCAGCGTATTCAACCTGCCGATGACCAAGCTGATCGGCATCTCGAAGTCCGCGCCGGGCGACTGGGCGCTGACCGAACTGGGCTGGATCTTTTCGCTGGCTATTTTCTTCCTCGGCGTCTCTTCGGCGGTGTTCGGCCGCTGGGTCGAGGAAGGCGGACCGCGCCGGGCGATGTTCACCGCCGCGCTGTGCTGGGCCGGCGGCTTCTTCATCTCGGCGATCGGCGTCTACATCCACAATCTTTGGGTCATCTATATCGGCTATGGGGTGATCGGCGGCATCGCGCTCGGCATCGGCTACATCTCGCCGGTCTCGACCCTGATCAAATGGTTTCCCGACCGCCCCGGCATGGCTACCGGCATGGCCATTATGGGCTTTGGCGGCGGCGCCTTCATCGCCTCGCCGCTCTCAGTCTGGCTGATGAGCAAGTTCTCGACGTCCACCCACGTCGGCGTCGCCGAGACCTTCATCGTGATGGGCGCCGTGTATTTCGTGTTCATGATCGTCGGCGCCATTATCGTGCGCGTGCCAGCCCCGGGTTGGAAGCCGGCCGGCTATACACCGCCAGCCCAGGCGACCAAGCTCATCACCACGAGCGACGTGTTCGTCTATGACGCGCTGAAGACTCCGCAGTTCTGGCTGATCTGGTGGATACTGTGCCTGAACGTGACCGCCGGCATCGGCGTGCTCGGGCAGGCCTCCGCCATGAGCCAGGAGATGTTCCCCGGCCACATCACGCCGGTAGCGGCAGCCGGCTTCGTCGGCCTCATGAGCCTGTTCAACATGGGCGGCCGGTTCTTCTGGGCCTCCACGTCGGACTATATCGGCCGCAAGAACACGTACTTCGTGTTCATGGTGCTCGGCTTCGCCCTGTACTGCACGGTGCCCTATACGGGCGCGGTCGGCAGCGTGGTCGGTTTCGTCTGCTGCTTCCTCATCATCATCAGCATGTACGGCGGCGGGTTCTCCACCGTGCCGGCGTATCTGAGAGACATGTTCGGCACCCGCTATGTGGGCGCCATCCACGGGCTCCTGCTCACCGCCTGGTCGATGGCGGGCATATTCGGGCCGGTGCTGGTGAACTACATCCGTGCCTACAACGTAGCGCACGGCGTGCCGAAGGCGCAGGCCTATAACGTGACCATGTACATCATGGCCGGCCTGTTGGTGATCGGCTTCATCTGCAATCTCTTGGTGAAGGCCGTGCATCATCGTTTCCACATGCGGTCCGACCATGAGGCCGAGATGGCGCAAATGGCAGTCGGCGCCGCAGGCGAGCCGGCCGGAGCCTAGGGAGAAGCAACATGGCAAACCAGAATCAAGAAGGCACCAAGGCCTGGCAGCTGGCGCTGGCCTGGGCGTGGGTCGG
>JASHXZ010000483.1 GCA_030043285.1 Xanthobacteraceae bacterium
GTGATCGGCGACCGCGAGCTGCTGTATCCGGACGTCGAGGAACTGGTGCGTGCCACCCAAATGCTGGTGGCGGAAGGTTTTGTCGTGCTGCCTTACTGCACCGAGGACCCGGTGACCTGCCGCAAGCTGGCCGATGCCGGCGCTGCCGCCGTGATGCCGCTCGGCGCGCCGATCGGCTCCGGTCTCGGCATCTGCAACCCGCACCTCATCGAGCTTGTCTGCGCCCGATCACCGGTCCCTGTGGTGCTCGATGCCGGCATCGGTACCGCCTCCGACGCGGCGCTCGCCATGGAACTTGGCTGCGCCGCTGTCCTGATCAACACCGCGGTATCGAAGGCGCGGGATCCGGTGCTGATGGCGAAAAGCATGCGGGCCGCCGTCGAAGCCGGCCGCCTGTCGCGGCTTGCCGGCCGCATCGCCAAACGCAGCCACGCCGAGCCGTCGAGCCCGCAATTCGGCTTGGTGGGGACGTGAACAACTCGAAATTTGCGGTTGCGGTCGTGCGTACCAAGTTTTAGACACAGATGTGTGCTGCGTTTCGAGTCGAGCGCGCGAGGGGACGCGGCGATGCGGAACTTTTCCGTCTGGCTTGTCGAATTCGGCAAGCTTGTAGCCCGCAAATTTTTCGGCGGCCGTCGGCTTCATCCGATCACGGCGCAATGTCCGATCTGTCGCCAGATGGTTCGCCTGCACGTCAATCGCGCCGGCCGGCAACACGTCTACGGCCATGCCCGCGAACTCTACGAGGGCGCGCGGCTGTCGGTGCATTACACCGCCGAGGCCAAGTGCGTCGGCTCCGGCGCGCGCAAGCCGTTCGATCCGCATCCGGCCGAGCACCAGCACTTCAAGCTGCCGAACGTGCTGCTTGAAGAGTGATGCGGCTTGCGGGCGCGCGGCACCGAGCGTCACGATCGATCGCGCGGTGAAGCACTGACTGGCGCAAGCTCAATCCAGCGACGCGCGCAGATCGAACGGCGGAAGCCGCTGTAACACCGCGGCGCTTGTCAGGGCAGCTTCGGGCACGCGTTGCTACTGATTGCGCATGTGGCATGCCAAGCAGCCTGTATGGCGCCCTCCATCCAGCCGCTCCAATAGGTAATCTGATCGCCGGCAACGAAGAAGCGCTTTGTCCCTACTGTCGGCTGCGGCCGGGCCAGCACCTGGACGGCGGTATCGAAGGCTGCACCGGCGCCCGAATTGGCCCAGGCGAACCGCTCGAATTGCATCCTTTCCCAAGCGATCGCCAAGCCATGATCGACTATCGCGGCATCGTTGAATTCGGGGTGCAGCTGCGCACCTTGCGTTCTGGCTCGGTTCAGGCGGGTCTGAACCGGCAGAGGGTTGAAGTTCGTGGCCTTGACCCCGCTCATATAGGCGCCGGTCAAAGCTCCCTTCTGCTGCAAATAGCCGTCGGATGGGTACCAAATCTGGTCGATGTCAGCGTTGGTCCACGAAATTCCGCCGTAGATGTCGTAGTTCTTCTCCCAGAACCGATTTTCCGCCTGCCAGCCAACCTTGCCGGAGGGGGTGACCGGCAGGACTGCCGCGGCTCTCATGAAGCTGTCCTCCACACCCGTTACCGTCATATCCTTGAAGATCGGCATCGGTATGGTCGAGATGCAATAATCCGCCGTGAGGGGGTATACGTTGCCGTTGCTCAGGTCTTTGTAAGTGACTGTGACGCCATTGTTTCCGACCAAGATCGTCTTCGCCTCGGCGCCGTAACGGATCAACCCTTCCAGCGTGCCAAGCTGCCCGCGCAGCGGCTGGCGCAGAAAGCCCCTGACGAACATGTCCATGCCGCCGGTCGGCTGCATTAGCGAGGTCTGCCAATAGATGATGGCGTCCCGAAACAGCCAGTTGTTCCACACCTCGGAGTTCAGAATTTCATTGAGCTGGAGCGCCGTTTCCGGCACGCCCTTGAAGGCAACGCCGGGCCCCTGTCCCTTTACGTAGCCGGCGCGCGCTTGGGCGTTGCTATAGGTGCCGTTTCCGGAGAGGCCGCCGAACTGGACCAGCATGTCATGCAGTGATTCCAGCTCTTCCTTGCTGGCCGGCAGCTCCAGGTCGGATGATTTACAATGGTCGAGTAATTCGGCGATGCGCCCCTGAAGATCGTAGAGCGGTCGGCGCAACGGCCAAGTCTTGCCGTCCTTCGAATGGATCAGATTGGCACGGCTGGCAAAAATATAGGGCTCCAGCGCCACCCCGAAGTCGCGGCAATATTTGAGGACGCGGACGTGGTGATGCGGGATGCGGCCGGGGCCGGCATTGAGATAAAGGCCGTCATCGAATGTACATTCTTGTACGGGTGGGTTTGGCTCGGCGTCTGACGGCATTTCCTGGAAGCGGTCGCCGCGCCGAATAGTCCAGCAGCGACCGCCGGCACGCCTCGTGGGCTCCAGCACAGTGCACTTGTAACCGGCCTTGTCGAGTTCATAGGCGGCGCACAGCCCGCTCACGCCGGCGCCCAGGATCGCAACCGTTTGGCCATTGCCGGAGTCCTTGGGCAATTCGAAGCTCTGCGCCATTGCCGGCGGCGGCTTGAGAAAATTCCAAGCGGTCAGCGTCTCATACACCGCTCCGGCTCCGCCGAGCTTGGCCATGGCGTTGAGCAAATCGCGACGTGTGGTCGGCATGGTCGATCCCCCGGTCTGAAAGACGCAGGCCGGCGGCCTGCCAAAATGTTTTTTGTAAGTGCTCGTCGGTACAACGCGAGCTAAAGCAAAGGTAGCGAAAAATATTTTAACGACTTATCGTAAGAAAGCAAGCACAGGTAGTGTCCGCGCGCGCCGCTCAAATACGCACTGCCTTCCTGCCGTTGCGACCTGTCTCACGCAAGCATGTCCCGCACCATCGGAATGACTTTGCTGCCGTAGAGCTCGATGCTGTGCATCAGCTTGTCGTGGGGCAGCGTGCCGTGGCTGTATTTCATGTCGAAGCGGACGATGCCGAGCGCCTTGACGGTGGCGGCGATCTTGCGCGCCACGGTCTCCGGCGCGCCGACGTGGAGCGCGCCGCCGCCGGCTTCGTAATCGAACGACGCGCGCGTCACCGGCGGCCAGCCGCGCTCGGCGCCGATGCGGTTGCGTGATGCCTTGTAGTGCGGCCACAGCTCTTCGCGCGCCAGTTCGTCACTGTCGGCCACGTAGCCGTGTGCATGCAGGCCGATCGCTTGCGGTGGCCGTTCAAGCTCCGCGAAGGAACGATGATACAGCTCGACATAGGGCAGAAAGCGCTTCACATCGCCGCCGATGATGGCGAGCATCAGCGGAAAATC
>JASHXZ010000094.1 GCA_030043285.1 Xanthobacteraceae bacterium
GGCGGTGAAAGCCCTTCAGTGCCAGTTCGCCGAGGGGTTCCATCCCAGCGATCGATTCCACGGCAATTTGCACGCGCCCATCGACAACGATTTGTCCATCGGCGGCTTGTGCGCACAACCGCGCCCCAAGGTTTACGACACTGCCCGTTGCCGAGTATTGGAATCGCCCCTCGTAGCCGATGCTGCCAAGCGTGGCATGTCCCGCTGCGACGCCCACGCTGAAACCGAACCGGTGTCCTAGGCGGTGCCATTTCTCGGCCAAAGCAGCTACTCGGCCGCGCATCTCCACTGCCATGCGGACGGCTCGTCCGCAGGGGTCCTCGCAGGGGATGGGGTCGTTGAAGACGATCAGCAGTCCGTCTCCAGCAAAACGCTCCAGCGTCCCCTCGTATCGGTCAATCGATTCTCCGAGGCAGCGATAATAATCTTGCAAAACTGCTATCGTATCCTCGGGTTCGGCAGTTTCGGTGAATGCGGTGAACCCTCGCAGATCGCAGAACACCACCGTGACATCTTTCCGGTGGCTTGCCAGCAATTTTTCCCCTCCAGACGAAAGTACAAGTTTGGCTATCTGCGGCGTCAAAAAGCCCTTGAGCTTGTTCATGCGCTCGATCTCGGCGACTTGCTCACCGACCCGCTGCTCGAGCTTTTTGTTCCACTCGGCAAGTTCGGTGGCTTGCGCCTGGACTTCATCGTGCAACGCTTTCATTCGCAGCATCGTGCGCACGCGGGCGACCAGTGCCCCATGGGCGACGGGTTTCGTCAAAAACTCGTCGGCGCCAGCCTCAAAGCCGGCCACTACATCCTCTGGATTGCCTTTGGCAGTCACCAGAATAATTGGAATTAACGGCAGCGCCGGATCTTGCTTGATTCGGCGGCACACTTCGAAGCCGTCAAGCTTAGGCATCATCACGTCAAGCAGGATGAGATCGGGGCGATGTTGCGCGGTTGCCGCCAGCGCCGCTTCGCCGTCCGGCGCCTGCAACAATTCGTAACCCTGGGTAGACAGCCGGGTCACAAGTATGTCGCGGTTGACTTCATTGTCGTCGACGACGAGAACGCGTGCGGGCTTGTTCATCGGGGTGGTTCGCCGTGCTTGCACCCACCGTCTTGTAGGAAAGGCGCAGAGGAAGATCGCGGCAGCACCCGAGTGTTCTGCTGCCCGAGATATTCCAAGCCTCATCCTTCGCTATGACGGCAGAAAGTTTGCTTTCCTACTTATGCCAGATATTCCTTGACCTTCGCCAGGAGTTCACGCGGGCTGAACGGCTTTGTCACGTAGCCGTCGCAGCCGGCGGCCCGCGCCTTGATGTCGTCGCCGCTCAACGCATAGGACGTCACCACAATGATCGGGATGGCTTTCAAATCCGGGTCTGCCTTGATGCGGCGTGTCGCCTCGTAACCGTCCATGACCGGTAATTGGATATCCATTAGAATCAAGTCTGGTCGTTGCGCTTTCGCCGCGACGACCCCGGCTTGGCCGTCCTCCGCCTCAACTATCTCGTAGCCGGTGCTCTCGAACAGATCGCGCAGGATTTGCCGGTTATCCGGCTGGTCCTCAACGACAAGAATCCGTTTGCTCATGACCGTCACGCCTGTCGTTCAACCGTCACCGGCACCGTGAACGAGAACGTCGCACCGTGGCCGGGGCTCGATTCGACCCCCAGCCGTCCACCGTGCATTTCGACGATACGCTTGGCGATAGAGAGGCCTAGCCCTGTGCCGCTCTTCGTCTTGGTGATAGATGAGTCCGCTTGCTGGAACTCTTCAAAAATTCTTTGTTGATCCGACAACGGAATTCCAGGACCGCTATCGCGCACCGCAACAGTATAAGCGCCATTAGCCGTTGAGGCTTTTATCAAGACTTCGCCCTGGTCAGTGAATTTGATGGCATTTCCGACGAGGTTGAGCAGCACCTGGGTAAGGCGCCTGTCGTCGCCATGCGCCGCCGGCAGATCCGGCTGTACCTCGAGACGAAAGCCGAGGCGCTTGCTCCTCGCTAGCGACTCGACCGCGGCATAAACGCCACGGATCATGTCCGTTATTGAATAATCGTTGAGGGACAGCTTAAGCTGCCCTGCCTCGATCTTCGATAAGTCGAGCACGTCATTGATCAACGATAGTAGATGCTTACCGTTCGACTGCACGCGCCCCAACACCGTGCGCATCTTTTCCGGAGCCTCGCCGTAAATATTGTCCAGAATAAGCTCTGAGTAGCCTAAGATCGCATTGAGCGGCGTGCGCAGCTCGTGACTCATATTCGCTAGAAATTGCGATTTGTGCTGACTTGCGATCTCAAGCTCGCGGCCCTTGTCCTCTATCTCGTGGAAGAGCCGCGCGTTCTGAATTGCCAGCACCGATTGGCCGGCGAACGTTTTGATCAGGTCGATGGTGGACTTCGGAAATGCACCCGGCGTACGGCGGCGGACGACCAGTAGGCCAAACAGGTCATCCCCTCGAAAAAGCGGGGCGACCAATCGTGCACGATAGCCGGCTTTCAACGTGATCTCATTAACGTCAGAGGCGGCGTCGTTACGCAAGTCTTCGACCTGTATCGGTTCCCGCTCTGCAAGCGCGGCAGCCACGTTTGGCTCATCGATGCCGATATGGGCGTGCGTCAGCGCATCGATCAGCTCCGGGGCCATTCCATAGGTTGTGCGCAGGTGAAATTCCTGGCCCGTTTGATCGTAGTCGTAGATCGCGCCGGCGTCGGTGCCGGTGAGCTGCACCGCCTTGGTGACAATGGTCGAGAGGACGGTTTCAAGGTTCAGTGTCGAGTTGACAGCCTGGGAGACTTCGCCGAGAGCACGCAACTCCTCGACTGATTGCGCCAGCTCTTTAGTCCGGTCTTCAACCTTCCTTTCCAATTCGGTGTAAGACTCTTGTAGCTGCCCGGCCATATGATTGAACTGGTTCGCCAGTGCCTCAAGCTCGTCTCCGGTCTTCATCTGGATGCGTTGCGTGAGGTCTCCGGCGCCGAGACGGATGGCGCCAGCGCGCAGCGCTTGGATTGGTACGACCATCTTCCTGGCAAGAAACGACCCGGCAATGAAGGACAGTACCAGCGCGCCCAGGAGCACATAGCCGGTGCGCAGGAAAGAAGCATAAAGCGGCGCCAGGGCTTCTCTAATCGGAGTTTCAACGAATACCAGCCAGCCAACGTTGGCGACTGGCGCAAATGCGGTAAGTACCGTTTGCCCTTGGAGATTTTCGGCTTTCTGAATGTCCTCGGTGGCGCCATGGGCCCCCGCCGCACGAGCGCTTCGCACTTGCGGAAGCCGCAACATATCGGTTTTGCGCAGCACCAAACCGATGTCCGGATGCGCGATCAGACGCCCATCGGCGTCGATCACGTAGGCCAGGCCGCTCTTGCCGACCTTGATTTTGGACACCACGTCCCAGATGAGCGTCAGGTTGACCTGCGCGATGCTGACGCCCCTCGACGAGGCGCCGGTACCTGCGAGCGCAAGGGTAATGTACGGCTCGGATTGGCGATGATAGTAGACGGGGCCGTAATACACCCCGCGGGCTATCGCCTGGGTAAATGCCGGTTCGTTCGAAACATCGATATTGCTCCCGACCACGTCCATTGCGACTCGGGATACCCGCAATTGCTCATGGCCTTGCGGGTCAATTTCCGCCAATTCGGTGACGGCCGGTACTTGGCGCAGGAGCCGTAGCGCGTCGAAGCGCCGCTGTTCTAAGCTGGCCGACCACGGCAATTGAGTGGTCCAGCCGATCTGGCCTTGGATCAAAGCGAGAAATTGCTCTATTCTGCCGGCGGCTGTCGCCGCCTCGCCGTGTTCGATTTGGATCAGTGATGCCTTTTGCTCCTGGTAGGTAAACCAGAGTTCGAACAGCCCGTTGACGACAAGAGCGAGCGTGACCACTGCGACAAAGAGGCCGGCATATTTGACGAAGAGCCGGCTGCGCACCGTTGCTGCCAGCGCGTGCATCGAACCTTTGTGGTTATAGGCTAATCCTTTCATACAGGTGCCTGACTTACTTCATCAACGGGGCGCGGCACATACGATCGTTTGGCCTCTGCCGGCCGTGCCATAGTTTCAGAGTCGCGCCGATGTCGGTGTGCTGTACAGCACACTGCGCTATCGACCGCTGGACGAAATCCACGGATTAACCAAATACGGCTGGATTCCGGAGCGCTATGAAGAATTTGCATTAAAGCCAATTGTTGGAAGCCTCCGGCCATCCCGACTACCCGATTATAAGTGCTCCCATGAGCTACTTGATCACCTCGGTGGCGATCGAAAGCACGTCTGGCGGCACCTCGATGCCAAGCGCCCGCGCCGTTTGAACGTTGATAGCGAACACAAACTTGTTTGACTGTATGACTGCCAGATCGGCGGGCTTTCGTCCCTTGAGGATCAGAGCCGTATAGGCGCCGACTTGACGATACGCGTCAGCGAGGTCGGTGCCGTAGCTCATCAGCCCACCCGCGGTCACGAACTCACGGTTCCAATAAGCCGCCGGAATCTTGTCACGGGCCGCCAAGGTGGCAAATTGCCGGCTGCGACTGCTGAAAAACCCATCGGGTACGACGAAGACGGCGTCGGGACGGTCGCTCGTGAAGCCGGCAAAGGCCGCATCAATGTCGCTGGCTGTCGCGGCTGTGATGATTTTGACCGTCAGACCAATGGTCGGCGCAGCTTCTTGGATACTGCGTATCGTGGGCTCTGAAACCGAGCTGTTGGCAGGGTTGGCGAGCACGGCAATTCGCACTGCTTTCGGTACAAGGTCGTGGAGGAGGTGCAGCTCCTTAGCCACCACTTCCTGACCGAAAAAATTGACGCCGGTGGCGTTGCCGCCAGGCTGCGCGAAGCTGGCGACGAGGCCTAGTCGGACGGGGTCTTCGCCGACAGCAAAGACGATCGGAATCGTCTCCGTTGCAGCCTTGGCCGCAAGTGCAGCGGGGTTGCTGCCGGGAGTGGCGATTACGGCCACTTGTCGGCGGACCAGATCGGCCATCAGACTCCGCAGGCGAGCGTACTGGCCGTCGAGCCAATGGTATTCGACGGTCACGTTCTGGTTTTCGACGTAGCCGTTTTCCTTCAGGCCTTGGCTGAAGGCGGCCACATTCTCGGCCGAGCTGGCGGCTGACCTGCCATTGACCAACGCGACCACCGGCATAGCCTGCTGTTGCGCCCGCACCACGCGCGGCCAAGCGGCCGCCAGCCCGCCGACCGCAGCAATAAATTTCCGCCTTGCGATGTTTCTTGACATTCGGACCCTCGCGTGGGGGTCACGCGCATGGACCGAATAATAGCACGTCTTGACACGCCGGCGCGATACCTTTCCCAGCGCGTATGAGCGCCGACGTGTGAGATCGGCCCGGCGGCCCGCAGGGCGTCGAGAGTGATAGATAAGCCGGCATCGGCGGTGTACGGCAGAACCAATATCCGCTGCCAGTTGCAGGAACTGCCGGCGCGGTCCTGCGGCCTTCCCGAAGGTGACCTAGGATTACACGCCGGCTTCGACCTGCTACCGAAGCTCGGATACCAACGGCAGATATTCGGCCTCAGGCCAGGCTTGGCACGTGCGCGTCCGAACGTTGCCTCGGGAGGCGAGTGACAGCACGAATTTGGCGACGTCCTCCGCACTCGAAGCATTCACGATGGCAATTAGATCGGAATCGCCAGTTGTCAGATAAAGCTCTTTGTATTCGACCCCGAATTTTTTTGCCAGTTGCCGCCCGTATTGAGCGCGCTCGTGCGGCTTCTCGATCGCGCGAATTGCTTGATCCGTCCAGCTCATTGAAATGATAAACGTTGCCATATAGTCCTCCATTTGGTTAGGCGCAGAAAAGTCGTGCCGCCGAAGGCATGAACGCAGCCTCAAACCAAAAAGTCAGGCCCCCCGAAGGCAACTCTTCCATAACACGCTACACCGACGTCCCGATCTCAGGAAAGAGGAAATTAGGGCAATGACTCAGCTTTGTGCCGAGGAAAGCCCGCTTCGCTCCTGTCCCAGCTTGGCTATTTTCGACATTTCGGCGATGTCCGCGGCATGTGCCGATCCGCCGACGACGCCCATTACTTTCTACCTCTCCACTGGCGCGACAGTCGGCTTCGATCTTTGTCGATGCGATCACGATTTGCGAGCCGCCAGAAATAGGGGCGGGCGAAAGCCCGTCCCAAGTTTTTTCGCCAGTTTTCTTAATTTTGACGAATGACGCACCTTGAAGAGCGGGCCAGGGTTAGTCGGTCTTGTGCGGGATGTCGGCGTTGTAACCGGTGCTGCCGCCACCGGTCAGCGCGGGATCCCCAGACGTTGAGTTCGGCGGCACCATGCCGAAAGCATTCCGGCCGTCGTCGCGTGACTGGGCCAGCGCGGGCGCCGCAATGCCCGTAGCGATCGCAACGATGAGGACGAGTTTTGACATCTTGGACATGGTTTTTCTCCTGTTACCGACCAAGCAAGAGCTCAGTGCTCTCGCTGGCTGCCGTGGAGAAACACCCTTGCGCAGCCGCCGTCTGTTACGCGCATCACACCTGGCTGACGTTTTCGCGGCGGCGCGTGCGCCGCTGTGTCATGCGTCACAGAAATCGAAGCGCGCGTGCAGCGGCGAGGCAAATGGGCGCGGCCGGACGAGCGCCCTCAACGGCAACTGGGATACATTCTGGCGAGCTCGGGCCAGCGCAAATAGATGATCCGCGATCCCAGTCCGCCATGCCTGCTGATCCAGGTGCGGATTTTGGCAGGGTAATGCGACCACAATAGCCGCGTGCCGGCAGCGCTGACCGATTGATCGCCGGCGATGTCCCAGGCGCTGTGAAATTCGAGCAGCGCGCGCGGCGTGACGCAGATGCGATCCGGCGGAATAAGGCCGAGCAGCATGGTGCAGGCCGATGCGCAAACCCCGTCGATTTCCACCCTTTGGCCGGACTGGGCGAGCGCGCGATATTTGTCCAGGTAGGGGCCGAGCTGGCCGCCGGGATCGTTGTAAATGCGTACGGCCGAGCGCGCGGGCACTGTACCGATCGCGATGAGCATTGCGGCTGCCAGCGCCCGTACCTTCATCTGGCGATCCTCCCGCTTCCAGTCGTTGCGCCCTATGAATAAATCGCCCTTTCGGCGAGCAGGCAAGGTCCGCTAAAGCCCCTTTACACGCGCGACGATGCAGCCCGACGGCCGAACTGCGCCTCGCGGTTCTTCAGTCATCGCCGGAAAGTGGGGGAGATTGCTAGAAGGTTTCCTCGTACCCCTGCAGAACTTCAGGCTTGAGG
>JASHXZ010000484.1 GCA_030043285.1 Xanthobacteraceae bacterium
ATGGAAGCGGCACTGACCTGGTATCGCGCGCGTGGCGCGATCCGTGCGCCCATTGGCGTAATCCGGGTGCCGACGCTATTCATCTGGGGTGACGCCGACGACACGGTCGGCCGAATGGCGGCGGAGGAAACCAGCGAATTTGTCGCCGCGCCCTACCGATTCGTAGAGCTGTCAGGAGTGGGTCATTTTGCGGCCGACCAAGCGCCGGACCAAGTCACTGCGCTCGTACTAGCACATCTAGCCGCGCATCCAGCATGAAGGCGAAAATCATACCGCGATCGGGATAGCGCCGGCCCGCAATGCCGGCCTTTTCAGGGTGAACCAGACATTGGGTCGAATCGCCAAATACGGCGCTTATGACCTAGAGCCGCGTCGCGATGCTTCGCCCCCAAGAAAGCTATAGCTCTCGCAGCGCGTTGAACTGGGCGACGTAGCCGGAGGCATCGATGCGCACGCCGATGACGGTCGTGCGCTTGGATTGGAGCGCCGCCTTGAGCGCGTCGCCCAGGCCCTGCTCGGTGTCCACCGTCACGCCGTCGGCGCCGAAGGCGTGCGCCAGCTTCTCCCATTCGACGCCGCCGAGCTTGACGCCGTGCGGCGGGATTCCCTTGATCTCCTGCTTGACACGGATCAAGCCGATCTCCTGGTCGTCGAATACCAGCACGATGATCGGCAGGTTCTCGCGCTGCGCGGTCTGTAGCTCAGCGATCGTCATCAGGAAGCCGCCGTCGCCCGTGAACGCCACCACCGGCCGGTCGGGATGGGCGATGCGTGCGGCGAGCGCGCCGGGTACCGCGTAGCCCATCGAGCCGAGCCCGTTCGAGGTGAGAAACTCGCGCGGGCCATACGCTTCCCACTTCTGCACGACCAGCAAGCGGCTCGCACCGGCATCGCAGGTGGCGATCGTATTGCGCGGCAGCACCGCGCGCGCGACCTCCATCGTCCGCTGCGGTGACAAACCGGTCGCCGGCGTGTTGAGTGCGTCGCGCACGTCTTGGCGGAAATTTTTGGCCGCCTTCTCACCCCAAGAGGTGCCTTCCGGCGCCCATCGCGCGACCGCCGCCAGCAGCGGCTTGAGATCGCCGACGATCTCAGGGTCGGCCGGCACCAGCGCGTCGACGTTTGGCACCGAGGTGAGCGCCAGCACCGGCAGCGTATACGGCCACGGCTTCGGTTGCAGCTCGACCGCGTCGAGCCCGACGGTGACGATCAGATCGGATTCCATCACCAGCTTGCGCTCGATGAGCCCGCCGATGACGCAGCCGGCCCGCAGCGGATGGTCCTCCGGGATCATTCCCTTGCATTTGGTGGTGGTGAGCACGGGGGCGCCCAGCCGCTCGGCGAATTCGACGAGCTCGGCCGAGGCGCCGCACCAGTAGACGCCGAGGCCGGCGATCAGGATCGGCCGCCTGGCCTTGCCGAGCATGTCAAGCGCTGGCTTGAGATCGGCGCGGTCCGGTCCCGGCATAATCCAATGTGGCCGGAGCGGCGGCTCGACCGCGTAGTCGCCGGCCTCGCGCATTGCCTCGCTCTGCGGGAACTCGAAATGCACCGGGCCCGGTGGCATCCCCGTAGCCGTACGCATGGCGCGGCGCACCTGCTGGCGCACGCTCTTAGCGTCGATGGTCGTGCTCCATTTCACGATCGGCTCGTAGAGCGCCCGCTGGTTGACGCGCTGGCGTAGACCGGTCTCGTAGGTGGGGCGCGAATAGGAATCGGTGATCGCGATGAGCGGCGAGCGGTCGAGAAAGGCGTGCGCCACGCCGTTGACCATGTTGGTGGCGCCCGGGCCGCGCGTCGACTGGCAGATGCCCGGGCTGCCGGTGATGTCGCCCCATGTCGCGGCCAGCATGGCACCAGCCACCTCCTGCTTCATCAGCAGGAAGCGCATCTGCCGCTGGCGCGCCGCTTCCATTAGCTCGACCGACTCGCCGCCAGGATGGCCGACGATAAAGGGTGTGCCGGCATCCTTGAACGCCGCAGCCAGCACTTCGACGGTCGTGGTCATCGGCGGACCTCCCGGTCGACGTCGCCCAGCATACCATGACAGGAGCGGCAGCCCCGCGAGAAATCGATCGAAAGTGACCCAAAGCTGACATTGCCATGCGCCAGTTCGTCCTTGGCCTCGCAAGCAAACCGGCAAGCGGGCAGACTTCATGGCGGTAAGCGGCTATGACGGCATGCACTTCATCTACGAGGCACGTGCGGACGGCGGCGCAATGAAGAGCTGTGGTGTTTATCGTGCGGCTGCTCATAACCTCCGTCACGCTCTATTCATGGTCGTGAAAGAACCAGCATGAAAGTCATCGTCGTCGGTGGCGGAATAGGCGGGCTGAGCCTTGCGCTCAGCCTGCATCAGGCCGGGATCACGGTGCGCGTTTACGAAACCGTGTGGGACCTTGTCCCGCTGGGCGTCGGCATCAATTTGCATCCCACGGCAGTTCGCGAGTTGACCGAGCTGGGCTTGGCCGACGACCTGGCGCGTGCCGGCGTCGCCACGCAGCGCTTGAGCTACTTCAACAAGTTCGGTCAGTTGATCTGGAGCGAGCCAAGAGGGCTCGGCGCCGGCTACAACTGGCCACAATATTCGATCCATCGTGGACAGCTGCAGATGCTGCTGCTGCGCAGGGTCCGCGAGCGCATCGGCAGCCACAATGTCCGCAGTGGATCGCGGCTGATCTCGTTCGCGCAGAGCCGAGATCGGGTCACCGCGACGTTTCAAGGCGGCGGCTCGGCGACGCTCGCAACGGATGAAGCCGATATCCTTATCGGCGCCGACGGCATTCACTCAACTGTCCGGCGCCAGCTTTACCGCGATGAAGGCGAACCGCGCTTCGCGCATCAGCTATTGTGGCGCGGCGCAATCGATGCCGAGCCCTTTTTTGGCGGTGCGACCATGATTATCGCCGGGCACTTCAATCAGCGGATCGTCGTCTATCCGATGGCTCGCGGCGCGAAGGGCGGCGATTTGCTGACCAATTGGGTTTGCCAGATGACTGTTTCCGATCAGGCGCTGCCGCGCGAGGACTGGAATCGCAGGGTCGACAAAGACCGGGTGCTCGCCGCCTTCGAGCGCTGGCGGTTGCCTTGGCTCGACGCGCCGGCGCTGATCCGCGACACGCCCGATGTGTACGAATTCCCAGTGGTCGATCGCGAACCGGTGCAGGCCTGGTCGTTCGGCCGCGTCACCCTCATCGGCGATGCCGCGCATCCGATGCATCCCACCGGCTCGCAGGCTGGTTCGCAGGCCATCGTCGATGCCCGAGTGCTTGCCGCCAAGCTGCTCGCAAATGCGGACCCGATCGAGGCGCTGGCGCTTTATGATGCGGAGCGCCGGCCCGCCATGAATGAGGTCACGCTGCGCAATCGCCGTCTTGGCCCGGAAGCGGCCCTGCAATTGGCAGAAGAGCGGGCCCCTGGCGGCTTTGATCGAATCGAAGATGTGGTCTCACGACAGGAGCTCGAAGCTGCCGTCGCCTCGTTCTCGTTAGCCGCCCACCTCGATGCCGCGGACGTCAACGGCCGTCCGTCGTTCGTCAACAACGGTGCCGTTGGACGATAGAACGGCGTGCGTGTTCATGCAGCCTGCGCGCGAGGATCAATCGCATTTCAGCGGACCGCAACGCTGCGCGTTCATGCAGCAGTGCTTCAACGCTGCAGCCAAATCGGAGCGCGATAGGCCGCGAATCTCCACGAGAATGACCGGTTCGGTGCCGCGAGCTGCCCCCAGACCGAATGGATGGCATGTCAGTTTGGCCCTCCACAGCCACCCCGAAAGTGGACATGGTGGCTGTTCGCAACGTGCCGAAAGGCAGATTCAGTCATGACCGGATCAACAGCATATCGATGATATCGGTCTTCAGGGACGTGCGTCCCACGCGCCTAGGGCGACGCCGGTTGGGACGAGGGGGCATTTCCGCACAGCAAACCGCAGATCGAGGATACCTGCCATGGCGACATTGACGCCCCAACAGATCGTTCAGGTTCGTGGATGGCCGCGGCGTTGGTGGAGGCTCTTCACCTTCTCGTTCTTTTTCATGATGACGATGCAGATCGACAAGGTGAACCTGTCGTTCATGTACGTCGACCGACCGTTCATGCTGCATTTCGGTCTGCTCGAGAAACCTGCATTGATCGGCGCGCTCACTGGCGGCTTTCTGCTGACCTACGGATTCTGTGCGGTTGCTTGGGGACCGGCAATCCAGCGTTGGGGCGGGCGGCGGATGGCGATTATTGGCATCGTCGCATGGGCCGCGATCATGGTTCTCCACGCGTTTGCCGAAAGCTACGAAGAGCTCTTGGCGCTGCGTATCGCGCTCGGTTTCGTCGAGGCATGCGCGGTCCCGCTCCTTGCTTGGTTTACCGCGCACTGGCTGCCATTCGACGAGCGGGCACGCGGTCAAGCGCCGTGGACGGCGGGAATTGCCATCGGCGCGGTGATCACGCCGATCTTGGTGATTTGGCTGCTCGCACGGATGCCGTGGCAGACGACGTTCTATATTTTCGCTGCGCTCCCACTCATTCCGCTCGCATTGCTGACATGGCTGCCAGACGATCCGGCGTCCGCATCCGGCATGCCGGCGTGGGAGCTTGAGGCGATCAAGCGTGGAACGCTTACCAGCGAATTGGACGCGCTGCAGCTTCCCGAGAAGCGCGTGCACACGTTCCTGCAGACGATCTCAAGCTATCGGGTATGGTTGATCGGGCTCATGGATCTGGGTGCGACGGCCGGCTTCTATGGGCTCATCACGTTCGGCCCGGTCTACCTTGTCCGAATTCGGCACTTTCCTGCGACCGAAATGAGCTACGTGCTCTCGGGCGGGGCCCTGGTCGGCGCGCTATGCGCGATCCTGTTTGCAATCGACTCCGACCGTCGCAAGCGGCGCGCCTGGTACGGCGTCGGACTTTTCGTCGCCGGGGCGATCTTCCTGACTGCAGAGCTGTTCCTTGCGAACCCGACGGCCGCCGCAATAGCCCTGGCACTGGCGAGCGCGAGCGCGACGCCATCGTTGGTCGTTATCTGGAGCCTGGCGCACTCCGTTGCCGAGCGGACGACGATCGCGGCGACCGTCGGCGCGACCGCGACGGTTGGAATCGGCCTGGCGGGCGTCATCAACATCGCGATGGGAAGCCTGATCGCCGCTCATGGCAATTACCAGGCCGGATTTCTCTTGGTCCTGTTCTTCTATGTCGTTGCAG
>JASHXZ010000485.1 GCA_030043285.1 Xanthobacteraceae bacterium
TGTTGCAGATCCCGATGGGCCACCTGAGGACGTATTCGGGCATCGCCCAAAAGATCGGTTCGACGCCCAATGCGGCGCGCGCCGTCGGTACGGCGGTCGGCAAGAACCCGATCTCGTTCGTGGTGCCGTGCCACCGTGTTGTCGGCAAGAGCGGCGACCTCACCGGCTACCATTGGGGCATCACCCGCAAACACGCCATGCTCGGCTGGGAAGCCGGCCAAGTCGCCGCTGCCGCGTAACTCTGCTTTTCTCTCCCGCGCGCGTGAGAGGAAAATGCGCGCATTGACGCTCGCGCCCCGATCCGCAATACCGCCTGCGCGTTATCTTAGGCGAAGGAAGCGGACATGCAGCAGCGCCGGCCCGTGATGCTGGTCATTCTCGATGGCTGGGGTTGGCGCGAAGAGCGCGCCGACAACGCCATCCGTCAAGCCAAAACCCCAAGCTTCGATCGGCTGTGGCAGGCGGGCCCGCACGGCTTTCTGCACACGTCCGGCAAGGACGTCGGCCTGCCCGATGGCCAAATGGGCAATTCGGAGGTCGGGCATTTGAACATCGGCGCCGGCCGCGTGGTGATGCAGGACCTGCCGCGCATCGACCAGGCGATTGCCGAGGGCGAAATCGAACGCGCGCCGGCGCTGCGCGATTTCATTGCCAAGCTGAAAAAGAGCGGCGGCACCTGTCATCTGCTCGGCCTGGTGTCGCCGGGCGGCGTCCATTCGCATCAGGATCAGGCTGCGGCGCTGGCCAAAATCCTCACCGCCGCCAAAGTGCCGACGCTGGTGCACGCCTTCACCGACGGCCGCGATACGCCGCCGCAATCGGCCGCAGACGACATCAAGCGCTTGATGGCGGCGCTGCCGAAATCGGTTGCGATCGCGACGGTGAGCGGCCGCTACTACGCGATGGATCGGGACAAACGCTGGGACCGCGTCGAAAAAGCCTACAAGGCGATCGTCGATGCCGACGCGCCGCGCTTTGCCGACGCGCCCGCTGTTATCGCCGATGCCTACGCCAACAAAAAATTCGACGAGTTCGTCGTGCCGGCCGTGGCCGGCGATTACCGCGGCATGAAGGACGGCGATGGCGTGCTGTGTTTCAACTTCCGCGCCGACCGCGTCCGCGAAATTCTCTCGGCGCTGCTCGATGAAACGTTTTCCGGCTTTGCTCGGCAAAAGATCGTCCGCTTCGCCGCCGCTTTGGGCATGACAGAATATTCCGAGGAGCTCAATAAACTGATGCAGGCGATCTTTCCGCCGCAGACGTTTGCGCACATTCTCGGCGAGGTCGTGGCGGATGCCGGCCGCAAGCAGCTGCGCATGGCCGAGACCGAGAAATACGCGCACGTCACTTATTTTCTCGACGGCGGCCGTGAGGAGCCGTTTACCGGCGAGGATCGCATCCTGGTGCCGTCGCCAAAGGTCGCGACCTACGATCTGCAACCGGAGATGTCGGCGCCAGAACTGACCGACAAGGCAGTGACCGCGATCAACTCGGGCGAATACGACCTGATCGTACTCAACTATGCCAATCCCGACATGGTCGGGCACACCGGCAGCCTGCCCGCGGCCATCAAGGCCGTGGAGACGGTCGATGCCGGCTTAGGCCGCATCGCCGACGCCATCCAAAAATCCGGCGGCGCGCTCGTGGTCACCGCCGACCACGGCAATTGCGAGATGATGCGTGATCCGCAAACCGGCGGCCCGCACACCTCGCACACCACCAATCCGGTGCCGGTCATGCTGGTCGGCGCCCGCAACCGCGCGCTCAACGCCGAAGGCCGCCTCGCCGACATCGCGCCGACCCTGCTCGAGCTGATGGAATTGCCCAAGCCGAAGGAAATGACCGGCGCGTCGCTGTTGCGCGCGGATTGAACACGCTACACCTCGCTCAATTCCAGAACATCGGCCATCGAATAAAGCCCCGGCTTCTGGTCGCGCGCCCACAACGCCGCGTGCAGCGCGCCGCGGGCGAAGATCATGCGGTCCTCGGCGCGGTGGGTGAGTTCGAGACGCTCGGCCGGCCCGGCAAACGTCACCGTATGGTCGCCCACCACCGTGCCGCCGCGCAACGACGCGAAACCGATATCGCCCGCATGGCGCGCGCCGGTCATGCCGTCGCGGCCACGCGCTGAATGTTGCGCAAGATCGATGCCGCGGCCCGCAGCCGCGGCGCGGCCGAGCATCAGCGCGGTGCCAGACGGCGCATCGATCTTCTTGGCGTGATGCATTTCGAGAATTTCGATGTCGTAGGCCTCGTCGAGCGTCTTGGCGACGCGCTTGACGAGCGCGGCGAGCAGATTGACGCCGAGACTCATGTTGCCGGATTTCACGATGCGGGCGCGGTTGGCCGCCGCGGCGAGCACCTTCTCCTCTTCGGCCGAATGGCCCGTGGTGCCGATCACATGGACGAGGCCGGCGGCAGCCGTCAGCTCGGCGAAAGCGAGCGTCGCCGCCGGAATGGTGAACTCGATCAAGCCGTCGGCGCCTTTGAGGAGTGGGGCGATATCGCTGACCACCCTGATGCCGTTCGGCCCCAGGCCGGCGAGTTCGCCGGCATCGCGGCCGATCACCGCGGCGCCAGCCGCTTCGACGGCGCCGACCAGCGTCAGGCCCTTGCTGGCCGCAACGGCGTGAATGAGCGTGCGGCCCATGCGCCCGCCGGCGCCGGCAACGATGACTCGCATGTCAGACTGTGCGGCCGCCATGGCTGTTGCTCCGCTCGCTGCCGGTATAGCCAAGCGCGGTCGCAGCGGCAACGCGCGGGCCGAGCTCCCATCCGCAAGCAAAACAGCCAAACTCAGAACTTCGGCCCGTCGTAGCCTTCGACGATGACCAGATCGAAATCGGCCTTGCCGTCGCGCAGCGTCTTCGCTGCCTGATAACCGCCGCCGCGGTAGCAGGCCAGGGCTGCATCGTAGCTCGGAAATTCCACCACGACGGTGCGACCGTGCGCCTTGCCCTCGGTGACGTCCTGCGTGCCGCCGCGCACCAGGTAGCGTGCGCCGAATTCGCCGAACGGCGCCTGGCAGGCGATCTGGTACGGCTTGAAGCCGTCCGGATCGCGCACATCGATGTGCACGAGCCAATAGCCCCGCCTTGCGGCCGACGGCGGCGCAGACGGCGAAGACGGCGGCTGCGGACCATCATGACCTTCGGCGATGATGAAATCGCACTGCGCATGGGCGAGGCGGAAGCCGCGCGCCTTCTGATATTCGTCCGACCGGTAGCAGGCGAGCGCCGTCGCGTAGTCGGGAAATTCGCGCAGCACGTTGCGGCTGCGCGCCCGACCCTCGACGACCTCGCATCGGCCGCCGCGCACCAGCGCGACGCCGTGATATTTTTCATGCGCCGGCGGCGTCGCCGCCATATAGGCTTTGTAGCCTTCCGCGTCCGTCACATCGATGTGCGGAATCCAATAGCCTTTCGGCATCGGTTTGCTCCTGGCGGGACCCGGTCAACGATCACGGCTGTGGGCCATCGTAACCTTCGATCACGATAAGATCGACGGTGCAATGCGGCAGCCGCCGTTTGATATTCTCCTGATATTCGGGCGAACGATAGCAGGCGAGCGCGGTTGCGTAATCGCGAAATTCGACTACGACGTTGCGCGAACGAGCCGACCCTTCCATGCCCTCGTATTGGCCGCCACGCACGACGTAGCGGCCGCCAAATTTTTTGAAGATCGCTCCATTCGCCTCGGCATAGGGCTTGAAACCGTCTTCGTTCTGCACGTCGACGCGGGCAATCCAGTAACCTTTGGCCACCTGTGTTCTCCTTTCAGCTTTTTGCGCGTGCAATCTCTTCGACGATGGCTTGCGCCGCCGCCTTCGGGTCGGGCGCGGCGAGGATCGGCCGGCCGACGACGAGATAGTCGGCGCCGGCGGCAATAGCCGCAGCCGGCGTCACGATGCGCTTCTGATCGCCCGCGTCGGCACCGGCCGGCCGAATGCCTGGAGTGACCAGCTTGAGCTTACCCGCGACGATGGCGCGTACTTTCTCTGCTTCGGCGGCCGAGCAGACCACACCGTCGACGCCGAGGTCGCGCGCCTGCGCGGCGCGCTGCGCAACCACTTCGGCAACGCTGTCGCGGTAGCCTGCCGCGACCAAGTCGGCATCGTCAAAGGACGTCAGCACCGTGACGGCGAGAATTTGCAAGCCGCCCGCGCGCGCCTCGACCGCAGCCTTCATGGTTTGCGGATAAGCGTGCACGGTCAGAAACATCGCACCGAGCCGCGCCACGCTGCGCACGCCCTCCGCCACGGTGTTGCCGATGTCGTGCAGCTTGAGATCAAGAAACACCTGCTTGCCGGCGTCGGCCAGGCGCGGCACGTAAGCCAGTCCACCCGCATAGGCGAGCTGATAGCCGATCTTGTAGAACGATACCGCGTCGCCGAGCCGCGCCACCATGGCCTGCGCGGCCTCCACCGAGGACAGATCGAGCGCGACGATCAGGCGCTCGCGCGGCTGTGGCTGCATCGCGACCTCCTCACGCCAACGCGCCTGCCAGCTCGACCAGCCGGCGCGCCATGGTCTTCAAGCTGGAGCGGGCACCCTCGTCCCTGAGATTGTCCATGTCGTCGAACGCGTCGGCCGCATTGGCAACCGCAATCTGCTCGGGGATGACCAGCGCGCCGCAGCCGAGCTCGAGAATTTGGCGCAACGCCAACAGCGCACGCAGGCCGCCGCTCGGACCGCTGGTCGCCGCGCCGATGGCAAACACCCTGTTCTTGAAGGCCGCGTAGGTCGGCTCGCCGCGAGCGCGGGCACGCGATATCCAGTCGATGGTGTTTTTAACAAGCGGCGTCACCGATGCGCTGTACTCCGGGGCGGTCATGAAGACGCCGTGGTGCGCCTCCAGCATCCGCTGCAGCTGCACGGCATGTTGCGGCGGGCCGACCTCGGCAGTCATCTCGGCGTCGAACAACGGCAGCGGATAATCGGCAAGCGAGATGCGGGTGACCTGGGCCTCGGCCAGCGCCAGCTCCTTGGCGGCGAGCGCCGCGAGCCGGGAATTGTGCGAGCCGACGCGCAGCGAGCCGGGGATGACAAGAATTTTTGGACCGAGCATGATCGAAAGTCGGAAGTCCGAAATGGGAAATCAGAAGGCAGCGAGTGGATAGTCCGAAATTTCAATCTCGAGCCACGTACTCGATCTCTGATTTCCAATTTCTGTCCTCCGCCTGCCGATAAACCCAAACCCGCGCCGGCGGCAGATTCATCCAGATGCGTTTCGAAGCTTCTACCGAAAAGCCGCCGAGCCGCTTTGGCAGCGGCGCCGCCATCGAGTAGGTGAACTGCACGAAAGGCCCTCCCGGCAGCATCAGATCGAAAGCGTCGCGTATCAGGCGCACGCGGTCGCGGATCGGCTTGGTGACAAGCGGCAGGCCGGAGACCACGGCAGCCGCCGGCTGCAGCAGCAAGCTGGCAAGGAGCCGGCGCAGGCTATAGGCGTCGCCCTGCACGAGCGTGGCTTCGGGAAAGCGCGAGCGCAGGATCCGGCAAAAAGCCGAGTTGAATTCGACCAGCACCAGCCGTGACGGCGCCACCCCCGCTTCGACCAGCGCCTCCGTCACCGGGCCGGTGCCCGGTCCCAACTCCACGACCGGTCCTTTACTTTCCGGATCGACGTAGCGCGCCATGGCGCGAGCGAGGATTTTTCCGGACGGGGTGACCGCGCCGATCGTCAACGGCCGCTCGATCCAGGAGCGAATGAAGCGCACTTCGTCGTCGAGCCGAATGCCCTTCTTGCGCTCGAACTGCCGGATCTGATCTTCGATCTTTTTGCCGATGCCGTCGCGCTTTTGCTCGAACAGGCGGATTTGCCGGTCGATCTTGCGCTCGATGAGATACTTCCTGGCCTCAAGAAGGCGAATCTGCCGCTCGATCTTCCGCTCGAATCTCAGCAGGGCGGGCAGAGGCATCGCGTCCTACACGACAAAACTTCGCCACTTTTAAAACATCCGCAGCGTAAAGGCCAGACGGCGTCAGGCCGAACCCGCGCGGCCGCCGAGAAATTCCTTCACTTTGCCGAAAAAGCCGGTGGATTCCGGTTGCGTGACCGTGGACGAGAGCCGGTCGAACTCCAGCAACAGCTCACGCTGCTTTTTGGTGAGACTCTGCGGTGTCTCGACCACGATCTGCACGTACATGTCGCCGCTTTGGCGGGCGCGCAGCACCGGCATACCCTTGCCGGCAAGCCGGAAGCGTTGGCCGGACTGGGTGCCCTCCGGCACTTTGACGCGCGTCTTGCTGCCGTCGATGGTCGGAACCTCGAACTCGCCCCCCATGGCGGCGGTCACCATGGTTACCGGCACACGGCAATGCAGATCGGCGCCTTCGCGCTGAAAGAACGGGTGCGTGCCGACCGACAGGAAAATGTAGAGATCGCCCGGCGGCCCGCCGCGGACGCCCGCCTCACCTTCGCCGGTAAGCCGAATGCGCGTGCCGTCCTCGACACCAGCCGGAATGTTGACCGACAGCGTGCGCTCGCGGGTGACGCGGCCGGAGCCGCCGCATGAGCCGCACGGGCTATCGATGACCTGGCCGCGGCCCTGGCAGTTCGGGCAGGTCCGCTCCAGCGTGAAAAAACCTTGGGCGTGGCGAACCTTGCCCTGGCCGGCACACATCGGACAGGTTTTCGGCTTGGTGCCGGGCTTGGCGCCGGAGCCCGAGCAGGCTTCGCAGGTGACGGAAGTCGGAATCCGGATTTGCGCCGCCTTGCCGGCGAACGCGTCCTGCAGCGAGATCTCCATGTTGTATTGCAGGTCGGCGCCGCGCTCGCGCCCGGAGCCGCCGCGGCCGCGCCGGCCGCCCATGCCGAACAGATCGTCGAATATGTCGGAGAAGGTGGTGGCGAAATCCGCGCCGAAGCCTGCCGTGGCGCCGCCCATGCCGTGCTCGAAGGCAGCGTGGCCGAAACGGTCGTAGGCGGCGCGCTTGTCGGGGTCTTTGAGGACCTCGTAGGCCTCGTTGATCTCCTTGAAGCGATGCTCGGCTTGCTTGTCACCCGGATTGCGATCGGGATGGCACACCATCGCCTGTTTGCGGAAAGCCGCCTTGATCTCGGTCTCGCTCGCCGTGCGTTCGATGGAGAGGCTCTCGTAATAGCAGCGCTTGGCCATCGCCTAATCCCTAACCGAAAGACATGTGGGAAGCGATTGGGCGCAAGCAAAGTATCCCACCACCGCTGACGCGGATCAGGATACGGCATAATGGCAAACCGTTAGAAATCGCGAAATTCACTCCCCCCTCCGACCGCCCGGCGATCGACCTCCCCCCGTTTGGGGGGAGGCGAACCGTGTGAAAGACCTGCACATCAGGAGCGAATGGGCTTTAAGCGGACTTTTTGTTCTTCTTGTCGTCGTCGACCTCGGTGAACTCGGCGTCGACGACGTCATCCTTCTTGCCTTCGGCGCCGGGAGCGGAGCCGTCGCCGCCCGTCGGCTGCTCGGCGGCCTGCTTGTACATGGCCTCGCCGAGCTTCAGGGAAGCCTGCTGCAGCGCATTGGTCTTGGCGCTGATCGCGTCCGCGTCGCTGCCCTTGAGAGCCTCCTTCAGGTCGGCCATGGCGTTCTCGATGGCGCGGCGTTCCGCTTCGCCAATCTTCGAGCCGTGCTCCGCCAACGCCTTCTCGGTGGAGTGTACCAGAGCCTCGGCGTGATTCTTCGCCTCGACCTCGGCCTTGCGTTTCTTGTCTTCTTCGGCGTGAGCCTCGGCATCGCGGACCATCTTGTCGATGTCCGCTTCGGAAAGGCCGCCGGACGCCTGGATGCGGATCTGCTGCTCCTTGCCGGTGCCCTTGTCCTTGGCCGAGACGTTGACGATGCCGTTGGCGTCGATGTCGAACGTGACTTCGATCTGCGGTATGCCGCGCGGTGCCGGCGGAATACCGATGAGATCGAACTGACCGAGCATCTTGTTGTCGGCCGCCATCTCACGCTCGCCCTGGAACACCCTGATCGTCACCGCGGTCTGGCCATCCTCGGCGGTGGAGAACACCTGGCTCTTCTTGGTCGGAATCGTAGTGTTGCGATCGATCAGCCGGGTGAACACGCCGCCCAGCGTCTCGATGCCGAGCGACAGCGGCGTCACGTCGAGCAACAGCACGTCCTTGACGTCGCCTTGCAGCACGCCGGCCTGGATCGCGGCGCCGA
>JASHXZ010000519.1 GCA_030043285.1 Xanthobacteraceae bacterium
ACCCGTGCCTGAAGGGTTTGTGCGGCGTGCATGAGCTGCGCCGGATCGTCCACGGCGCCACTGAGCGCGTCGGCGAGTGCCGCGGCATCGTCCGGCGGCACGAGCCGCGAACTCTGCGGACCGAAAATCTCCGGAATGCCGCCGACGCGCGTGGCGATGATCGGCATGCCGGCGGCGGCGGCTTCGAGAATGACGTAGGGCAGCGATTCCGCGCGCGACGGCACGACCAGGATGCGGCCCATCGCGAATGCTTCGCGGGCCGGCACGTGGCCGACGAAACGGATCTGATCAGCGAGTTCAAGACGCCCGCTCAAGTCCTTGAGCTGCTGGGCGTCCGGGCCATCGCCCGCGATGGTGGCGCGAACCATCCGGCCGGCGCGTTTGAGGATCGCGAGCGCCTCGAGCAAAACGTCGAGCCCTTTCAACACGCGCAGTTCGCCGACAAAGACGAGGTCGCTTGCGTCAGGCGCAACGGCGAGCGGTGCGAACTCGGCTGGGCCGACGCCGTTGCATGCGACCCGCACCGGCCCGCGTGGTTGGATGATCGTGCGGGCGAACTCGGCGGCGGCGAAATTGCTTTCGAATAGAAACAGATCGGTGCGGACGCTCATGAGCCGCTCGAGCCAACGATAGAAGCCGCCGGCAAGCGTGCCGGGCGCGTAGACCAGCGTGCCGCCGTGCGGGGTGCAAACGCTGATCGCACCGTCGCGGCGTGGTGCGAGACGCACCAAGGCCGCGCCCTTGGCGCCGTGGCCGTGCAGAACATCGGGTGTAATGGCGGCGACCCGCCGGGCAACCTGGCGGACTGCCGCAAAGTCGCGCGGGCTCGGCTGCCGCGGGATCGCGATGCGCTCGATGCCGAGAGTGAGATGCGGCTTGAGCTCCGCCAGCGCCGCTTCGGCGCGTGCGCCGCCGGTCGTGCTGTCGACGACGAGGCCGACGCGATGGCCGCGCGCGGCCTGGCCGCGCGCCACGTCGAGCACGTGCCGGAACAGGCCGCCCACCGGCGCGCGAAAGACGTGAAGGATCTTGAGACTTTCCGATGGCGAGGCCGCCGGTTCGATCGTGGCGCTCGCGACGCGGAGCGCGATACCGACGCCGCTCTCGGCCGCCCCGACCGCAGCCTGTGGCCTTTCATCTAAAAGTTTGTCCGAGAGATCGGCCATGCGCGCGATCCGTCAATTGCGAGCAAAACGTTAAACCCGATTGAGACCGTCTGCGGTTAAGAAATTCTCACAGCGGCTTCGAACTTTGCGCGCCAGTGGTCCGCCAGCCGCGGTCTTAACCGGATGGCAACCTTAATAGATTGTGATGACCGCGCCTGTTCTGTCGGTGCTTGGGAGTAAGGCTATGAGCGTGGCGTCGCCGCGGGGTTTGTTCACCGACGCAGAATTCGATCTACCCGCGCTTGGCGCAGCGCTGTGGCGCAGCAAGTGGAAGATCCTGCGCCCGACCCTGTTGATCGCGCTGATCACACTCGGCGTGGTGCAGGTGATCCCGGCCAAATATCAGTCCGAAGCGCGCCTCCTGGTCGAGGGCCGCGACAACATCTTTCTGCGCCCCGACGCCGACAAAGACGTGATCGATCGCAACGCCGTCGACGAAGTAGCGGTGACGAGCCAGGCCCAGCTCGTGCTGTCGCGTGACCTCGCCCAGGACGTGATCGCCAAGCTCAAGCTCGGCGAGCGCCCGGAATTCGATCCGGCACTCAACGGCGTTTCGCCGCTCAAGGCGGTGCTGGGTGCGCTCGGCCTGATCAAGAATCCGCTGCGCATGACGCCGGAGGAGCGGGTCCTCGAAGCCTATTACGACCGGCTCACCGTTTATCCGGTGGAGAAATCGCGCGTCATCGTCATCGACTTCCTATCGCAGGATCCGAAGCTCGCCGCGACTGTCGCCAATGCCATCGCCGAGGCCTATCTGGTGCGCCAGCGCGCCGCCAAGCAGGAGCAGGCCCACGCCGCCGTGCAGTGGCTGTCCGGCGAGATCGAAACCATGCAGAAGAAGGTGGCGGACGCCGAAGCCAAGGTCGCCGCATTCCGCGCCAACACCAATCTGCTCGAAGGCCCGAACAACATCACGCTGTCGGCGCAGCAACTCGGCGATTTCAACGCCCAGATCGCCGCCGCACGCGCGCAAAAAGCCGACGCCGAAGCCAAGGCGAAAATCATTCGCGAGATGCTGCGCTCCGGCCAGTCGGTCGAAGCCTCCGATATCATCAATTCCGAGCTGATGCGCCGGCTCTCGGAGCAGCGCGTGACCTTGCGCGCCCAGCTCGCCGAGCAATCGTCGTCACTTATGGACGGCCATCCGCGCATCAAGGAGCTGAAGGCGCAGATCGCCGATCTCGACGGCCAGCTCAGGGGCGAGGCGGAGCGCATCGCGCGCTCGTTCGATGCCGACGCCAAGATCGCCGCGGCGCGCGTCGACGCGTTGATGGCGAATTTCGACCAGATCAAAAACCAGGCGGCGAGCACCAACGAACGCGACGTGCAGCTGCGCGCGCTGCAGCGCGAAGCCAAGTCGCAGCGCGATCTGTTGGAATCGTATCTCGCCAAGTACAGCGAAGCGACGGCGCGCGAGACGCTCAATTCGTCGCCAGCCGATGCGCGCGTGATCTCGCGCGCCACGGTGTCGAACGTGCCGGCCTATCCGAAAAAGCTGCCGAGCGTGCTGATCGCAGCGGTGGCGACCCTTATGCTGTCGTGCGGCTTCGTGCTGACCAGGGCACTTTTAAGCGCGCCGGGTGCGGCTGTCCCGGTCCGGCGCGTCCCCGTTGTGGACGCGCCGGCAGCGCAGCCTGTCGCACCCATCGTGCCGACCGAGGATGGCGACCTCCCCATCGCGCCGGAGACCGGCGAGTTTGCCCCGCCAACCGCCGGCATTGCCGACGTCGTGCAGCGATTGCGCGGCGCTGGCGCCGGGCGCGTCGGCGTGCTTGCGGCGGCGGCCGGGCTGGGTAGCGGCGAGGCCGCAATCAAACTGGCGCGGGTCCTCGCCAAGGAAGGCCGCGTCGTGTTGGTCGGGCTCGATCCGGCCAAAAATTCGCCGGTCAGGGCGATGGCCGACGCCTGGGCCCCAGGGATCGCCGAGTTCGTCGACGGCTCGGCCTCGTTTCGCGACATTATCGCCAAGGACAAGCTGTCGGCCGTCCATGTCATTTCGCCGGGGCGCGAGCCCGCCCAGCGCCTCGCGCTGTTGTCATCACCGCGGCTTGCCCCCGGCATGGTCGCGCTGGCGCGCAGCTACGCCTACGTGGTCGTCGATGCCGGGCTCGCCGAGGGCGCCGACCTCGAGGC
>JASHXZ010000520.1 GCA_030043285.1 Xanthobacteraceae bacterium
GCCGCCTCGACGACTTCGGCGAAATAGCCAAGATGACTGTAGTAGACGGCGACACCTTGGCCGGTTCGGTCGGGCAGCTTGCGTTGTCCCCAGCCAGAGACCTCGCGCACTTTTTCCAGGACGCCGCGCACCCGCGCGGTGTTGAAGCCCGCGCCCTTGCCCGGCAACAGCTCGTCCTTGCCGAGGAGATCGATCTGGAATTGCAGCGGATCTTTGCCCGCCGCATGCGCCAGTTCGTCGATAAAGGACTGGAACACGAACGCGAGCGCGTTGTCGCCCGGCGCGCGCAGCGGCCCGGTCGGCACGCCGAGCGGAATGAGTGAGGCACCGTACGACAGATTGGCGATCCGATTCGCTGGAAACGCATCCGACGGCAGATCCGCCGCCGGCGCAAACTTGCCGTTTCGTCCATAGCTGATGAAATGCTGCTGCCAGGCGACGACTTTGCCGTTCGCATCCAGGCCGGCTTTGAGGACATGAAAGCCACCCGGCCGGTAAAAATCATGTTGGATGTCGTCGGCGCGGTTCCAGAGGAGCTTGACCGGGGCGCCGGCGGCCCGCGCAATCCAGGCCGCCTCGACCATATAATCGGTGATCAAACGTCGGCCGAAGCCGCCGCCGGTCCGCGTCATGTGAACGATGATGTCTTTTTCATAGAGGCCGAGCGTTTGCGCCACCAATGTCCGTCCGGGCTCCGGATTTTGCGTCGGCGCCCAAATCTCCGCCTTGCCGTCCTGCACGCGCGCGGTGCAGTTCATCGGCTCAAGCGCAGCATGCGCGATGAACGGATACGAATAGCTCGCTTCGACCACTTTCGCCGCGCTGCCGAGAGCGGCCACTGCGTCTCCGTCATTGCGCAGGCTGTGCTCCGGTGTCTTGCCCGAAAATTCGGCGGCTCGGCGCGCAAAGTCGGCGCTGCTCTGCTGGCTGGTCGGGCCGCCGTCCCATTTTACTTTGAGCTTGCCGCGCGCCTTTACCGCGCGCCACCATGAATCGGCAACGATGGCAACGCCCGGCATCAGCCCATTGAGGTTCGTAGTGCCCTCGACCACAAAGGCATGGCGCACGCCGGGAAGCTTGCCGATATCATCGACATTGGTGCTAACCACCTTGCCGCCGAATACCGGGCATTTCTCGAACACGGCGTAGAGCATTCCCGGCACTACGGTGTCGATGCCGAAGAGCGGCTCGCCTTTGACCACGCGCGGGCTGTCGACGCCCGGAATCGAATGGCCGATGATCTTGTAGTCCTTCGGGTCCTTGAGCTTGACGCTCTTGAGCGACGGAATGGGCAGGGCGGCGGCATCCGCCGCCACGGCGCCGTACGGCAGGACGCGGTTGGTCGCTCGATGGAGAACCTGGCCCGAGGCCGTTTCGCATTCGCTGGCTGCAACGTTCCAGCGCTTCGCCGCGGCCTCAACCAGCATCTGCCGCGCGGCGGCGCCAACGCGGCGCAGCGGATCCCAGTTTTGCGGGGTCGATGTGCTGCCCCCAGCATGCTGATTGCCATAAAGCGCGGGATCGAGATCGGCCTGTTTGATGCGGATCTGGTCCCAGTCGACGTCGAGCTCTTCGGCGACGAGCATCGGCAGCATGGTTTTGACGCCCTGACCGATCTCCGGATTTTTCGCCATGATGGTGACGACGTTGTCGGGCGCAATGGTCACGAAGGCGGTGAGCGCGGCAGAGGCTTGCTGCGCCTCGCCCGTCGCCGCCGCTTTGGCGAGAGTTGGGAAGCGGAACGTCAGCAGCATGCTGCCGCCCGCCGTGGCAGTGGCTTTGAGAAAACTGCGGCGTGACGTTCGGTTGGCCGACGACGGTGTGCGGCCGAAGGAGGACGGATCGGTCGAATCGGGCGAGAGGCGTTCGTGCAACATGGCGTTACGTCCTCTGCTTCGTGGCTGCGGAGCCAAGGTCGGTCCTGGCGGCGTGCTTGATCGCTTCTTGAATGCGCAGGTAGGTGCCGCAGCGGCAAATGTTGCCATTCATCGCCGAGACGATGTCGTCGTCGCTCGGCGCCGGCGTGCGCTCGAGCAGGGCCGCGGCCGACATGATCTGACCGGCTTGGCAATAGCCGCACTGCACCACGTCTACATCGAGCCATGCTTTCTGCAGCCGTGCGCCGACGGGCGTGTCGCCGATGCCTTCGATGGTCGTTATTGCCGCATTGCCGACGGCGAAGACCGGCAGCGAGCACGAGCGCGCCGGCGCGCCGTTCAGATGCACGGTGCAGGCGCCGCATAATCCGGCACCGCAGCCGAATTTCGTGCCTTTGAGAGCGATCTCGTCGCGCAGGACCCAGAGGAGGGGTGTGTCCTCATCGACATCGACCGTATGCGGACGGCCGTTGACCTGAAGTGTGAACTGCATGATTGGCCTCGCCAGATGAGATTAAGGCAGGATAGACTTTCTTGTGCGCCTCCGATACGGCTGTGCCGACGATGGTGCATCAAATCTTCACGACTGTGTTGCGCACATTAACTTCGCGGGCTGCGGTTTTCCTGTCGCTGCTGCCGGCCATTGCGTTCGCCGCGCCCGTTCACAAGCGGCACGTCTATCACTGGCATGGTTACGGCTTCCTGCCCGGCTATCATCAGCCGCCGAACAACAACGTGCCGGTTTTTGGCCCCAAGGGAGCCATCGGTGACACGCCGGGTTATGCGCCGAGTTATGCGCCGAGTTACTGGTATGACGGCGGCCACTACTACTTCGGCCAGCCCGGATTTTTCCGGCACCGCTATAACGGCGGCAGTTTTGGCCCGTGCTGGACTTGGACACCGATCGGGGCGATGTGGAACTGCGGGTAACACGATCCGCTGATCGTCAGTTGGATTTCGTCATTAGGCGTAGACCGCACGTAAATTATTTGGCTGTTCATGTAGCTTCTTCGGCGAAGTGCCACAAAACGCCGGCCGGATCGAACAGGTAGGCGACGCGCAGTCCCCATGGCTCCACTTTGGGCGGCCGAGGCGTGCGCACTTCGTAGCGCGACTCCAGATCGAGGCTGGAAATAGCCGCCCACCATTGGTCCAGATTGGCGACCATCATGTGCATCACGAAGTTGTCCGCCCAGTCCTGAACAAAGTAATCTTGAAGCAGGAAGCCGAAGCTGCCGACGACGACA
>JASHXZ010000521.1 GCA_030043285.1 Xanthobacteraceae bacterium
AGCACGTGCCGATTGCCAAGAAAATTCCAGGCCTGCGCAAATACGAAATCAGCCAGGGCGCGGTGGCTACTCCGATGGGCGCCTCCAACTATCACCTGGTGGCAATCCTCGAGTTCGACAATGTCGCCGCCATCCAAAACGCTTTCGCCAGCGCCGAAGGCCAGGCTGCCGTGGCCGACGTCCAGGGCTTTGCCACCGGCGGCGTCGATATCTTCATGTTCGACACCCGGCAGGTGTGAGGCGGGACGGTCAGAAGATTAGGTCGGCACATCGCCGTCGCGCAATGGTCAAGCGTTCAACTTCCGTTTGATCGCGTCCTCCACAAACAGCGCCGCCTCCAGCGCGGTGCGGTCGCGGCCGAAGCGGCCGACGATTTGGATGCCGAGCGGCAGGCCGGAATCGTCGAACAGGCCCGGGATGTTGACGCAGGGCGTGCCGAGCAGGGTCCATAGCCGATTGAAGGCCGGGTCGCCGGTTGATTCCAGCCCGCGGGGCGCGGCGCCGGGAGCCGATGGGGTGAGGATCACGTCGTAATCGGCCATGGTGTCGGCGAACACCTGGCGGCCGCGGCTCGCGGTGCGGCGCGCGGCGTCGTAGGCGTCTGCGGGGATCGCGGCGCCGCGGTCGAGCTGGTCGCGCAATTGCTGGCCGATCAGATCGCGATGGCGGTCGTACTCGAAGGCGAGCGTGCGGAACGTTTCGTAATCCTGGATGACGAACTGCGCGCCGTAAGCGTTTTCCAGTTCCTTGGGCAGCGTCACGTCTGTCACTTTTGCGCCGGCGGCCGCCGCGATGCGCGCGGCGGTCTCGAGCGCGTTCGCCATCGCCGCGCTCGCTTTCGGCCACAGATGCGTGCGCGCCAGCGCGATGCGGGGCGCGGCCGGCGCGGCGCGATCGACGCGCAAGTCGCGTTGCAGAATTTCCGCCGCCGCGAACGCGACGTCGGCTGTGCCGGCGCCAAACAGGCCGGCGGTGTCGAGATGCCAGGCCACGTCCTTGACGCCGACCAGCGGGATCAGCCGGTACGACGGCTTGTAGCCGGCGACGCCGCAGAACGCGGCGGGGCGGATCACCGAGCCTGCAGTCTGCGTGCCGAACGCGAGCGGCACCATGCCGGCCGCAACAGCGGCGGCGGAGCCGGACGACGAGCCCCCCGGCGTGTGCGCAAGATTGTGCGGATTGCGCGTGCCGGCCGGCACCATCGAGGCCATCTCGGTGGTGACGGTCTTGCCCAACATGTTGCCGCCGGCGCGCCGCGTCAGCACCACCGCGGTGGCATCGGCACGCGGCTGATAGCCGGCGTAGATCGGCGAGCCGCACTGGGTCGGCAGATCGGCGGTGGCGAAAATGTCCTTGAACGCCACCGGCAGGCCGCCGAGCGGTGTCGCCGCCAATCCCGGCTCATCGGCGCGCTTTCGTGCGGCGTCGAGATCGAGCGTCACGAATGCGCCGATCTCCTTCTCGCGCGCATCGATCGCCTGCGCGCACAGTTCGACCGCGCCGCGCGGCGACAGCGCGCCGGCTGCGATGCGGCGGATGAGATCGAGCGCTGAAAGCATTGATCCCCGATTCCTGATCCGTGATTCCTGATCCGCATAGTTAACGCGATCCTGCGTCGCGCGCGAGCCAAGCGTTGAAGAAGCCTTAACGGAAATGCCGGCAATGTCGGCGTCATGTTGCGTGGCGTCCGTAGGTATCTCGTAGGCTCCGCCGTGCTCGCCGCGCTGGCCGTCGTCGCCGGCTGCAGCCATTATATGTTCGCCGAGCGCGAGCCGTGGCGGCATGACGCCGAGCTCGAGTGCCTCAATTCCGGCGCGGTGCCGGACTCGCCCGGCCGGGTACGCATTTCGGCGATCAGCGGCCCCGGCATCTGCGGCATGGATTTTCCGCTCAAGGTGACCGAGCTCGGCGAGGGCCGGCCGCTCGGCTACACCGACGAGCCGCCGCGGCCGCCGGGCGCCGTCCCCGACGCGGGAATGCCACCGCAATTTTCGACGATCCAGTCCAGTCCCCTGCCGCCGCCGGCCGATGCGACGCCCTATCCGCCGCAAGGCCAGCAGACCTACGGCGCGCAACCCTATGGCTCGCAGCCTTACGGTGGAGCGCAAGCGCCGGCGCCCTACCCGCCACCGCCGCAATCGAACGCGGCGCCTTACGGTCAGCCGCAATACGGCGCGCCGCGTTATGGCGAGCAACAATACGGTAGCTATGCGCCGCCGCCGCCGGCGCAAGCCGGCGCGCCGATGTCGCTGTCGCCGCCCGGTCTGCCGCCCGATGAGGACGACGCCGAGGACAGCGAACCGCCGCAGCCTTACTCCGGCTCACCCAATTACAGTCAGCCTCAGCGTTACGGCGCACCGAATTACAGCAGCGCGCCCAATTATGGCCCGCCCAACTATGCGGCGCCCGGCGCGCTGCCGCCGGCGCAAGCGCCGGCCGGCAGCGAGCCCATTCCGCCGCTCGGCCCGCCGGCGATGACCGCGTCGGCCGGGCCGGTCGCCGTGCATCCGGCGGCGACGCTCGCCTGCCCGATCGTCGCCGAACTCGACAAATGGATCAGCGAGGCGGTGCAGCCCGCCGCACTGCGATGGTTCGGAGTGCCGGTGGTCGAGATCAAACAAATCTCGTCCTATTCGTGCCGCGGCATGAACGGCAATCCGAACGC
>JASHXZ010000095.1 GCA_030043285.1 Xanthobacteraceae bacterium
GATTCGCCGAGCGGCTTGATGGCCGGCGCCTGGAACACGATGAGGCGGTGATTGAGCTGCTGCTGGCCGTGGTGGCCGTAACCGCCGAGCCCGGCCCATTCGGAAATGTCGGTGCGCTCGAAGTTGGTGCAGGCCGGCAGCAGGACGTCGGCGAATTTGGCTTCGCCCTCGAACCAGATCGATTGGTTGACGACGAATTCGAGATTCTCCGACTGGTACATCCGCACCCAGCGGTTCGTGTTGTTCATGGTCGAGAGGATCGAACCGCCGTATTTGTACAGCATGTGCACCGGCGAATGGCCGGGCGCCGGATAGGCGAAGCGCGCGAACTGGTGCTCGATCGACTTGCCGACCCACGGATAGCCTTCGGCCTTGCCGTCGATGATCGCTTCGGGAACGAAAATCCGCGGGATGCGCTGGCCGTTCGAATTCATGCTCGGCAGCTGCGGCATGCGCTGGTAGAGCTCGACCGGCATCGCGGTATTTTCCAGATCGCCCGACATGCCGCCGTCCGCATAGCCGGGGAAATAGAAATTAAAATCGATCGGCGTGCCCCATTGCAGGTTGCCCATGTTGACGCCGGGCTTGCCCAGCCCCTGCATGGCCACAAGGCAGACCATCACCCGCGCCCATTGGGTTCCGGTCTGGTTGCGGCAGGCGCCGCCGTGGCCGTTGCCCCAGCCGCCGGGCGCCAGGTAGACGCGCTTCTTCCCCCATTCGCGGGCCAGTGCGCGCACATCCTTGGCCGGAACGCCGGTTTCCTTCTCCTGCCATTCTGGAGTTTTGGCGATGCCGTCTTCTTCGCCAAGCAGATAGGCTTTCCATTTGTCGAAGCCGACGGTGTGGGTCTCCACATAGTCTTTGTCGTAAAGACCTTCCGTGATCCACACAGTGGCGATCGCCATCGCCATCGCGACCGAGGTGGTCGGCTTCGGCGCGAACCATTTGCCGGGCAGGAATTGCGCCGAGGCGTTGTAGTACGGATCGACATGCACGACCTTGATGCCGAGCTTCGGGTTCTTCAGCCATTGCCGGCGCGTGGTGCCTTCCTGCGCGCCATAGGACCCTGAGGTCGATTCCGGATCGGCCGCCCAGAACACCACCATGTCGCAGTTCTGCAGGCAGTCCTCGACGGTGCCGTAGGTCTCCGACTGGCCGACGCGCAGCGTGTAGCCCCAGTGGTGCACGGCGCCCCAGTACCAGCCCTCCCACGAATCCGGGTTGTGGTGGATGCGCGTCATGCCGACCGCGTTGGCAAAGCGGAACAGCGCGGAGAGGTAATAGCCGACATTGCCCCAGGTGTGATGCGAGCCGTGCGAGAACGTGATGGCGCCGGGGCCGTATTCGCGTTTCTGCCGCTTGATCTCGTCGGTGACGAGCTTGATTGCCTCGTCCCAGGAGATGCGCACGTAGCCGGACTTGCCGCGGTTCTGCGGATTGCGTTCGCCGTTGGGATCGAAGTCGACGCGCTTCATCGGGTAGAGCAGGCGGTCCGGCGAATAGACGATCGATTTGGCGTTCTGGCCGTGCGGCGCCAGCGTGGTTTTGCGCGGCGGCGTCAGTGTCTGGCCCTTGGCGGCGATGCTCCACGACGGACCATCTTTTTCGGTGAGGTCGATCGGCGTCATGCGCACGATCTTGCCGTCACGTACGTCGACGAACACCGGCCCGCCATTGGTCATGTTGCAATAGCGCGTGGTGCCGTCGCCCATCCGGGTGCCGTATTTCAGGCCGGCGGACTGCGCCAGCATCAGGGTCTGGGCGAACCAGTTGGTGAGCGCATCGGGACCCTCTACGGTGAGCACGAAATCCTTTTGCGCGTTGATCTGATCGAGCCAGTTGATCGGTGGCATGAGCAGCGAGGCGCCGACCTCGGCGTTCTTGAACATCAGCTTGATGTCGGGCGTCTGGTGCAGCCCGGCGCCGGTGGTGATCTTGCCGTTGTCGAACGCGAACCAGCGCCCGATCTCTTCGTCGCGCGTCATGATCTGCGCCACGAAATTGTGCTCTTTGACGCGGGCGCGGAAATCGGCGTTGCGCCGCGCCGCGAGTTTGAGGAGTTGCGCGGCGCCGAACAGGATGACCGGCAATTTCACCTGAGCGAGGGCCATGGCTTCCTCCTGCAAATCTTTTTGCGCGGCTTACGGTCGCGCGCCGGCCCGTCTGGGGCGCCAGACGGCTGTAGGCTCCGCCAATTTGCAACACTTTGGCGGTTTTGGAAACTCTCCAGAGCGTCGCGGGAACCGCGAATTATCGTGATTTTTCAGAGCTTAGGCAGGCCCAGATAACGGGCCGCATTGCCGGATGCGATATCCTGCCGAAGCGCCTCGGCAAGCGGCACGTGATCCATGAACGCGCCGGCCTCCTGCGCCTCCTCGAACGGATGGTCGGCAGCGAACATGACCCGCTCGGTGCCGAGCGCGGCGAGCGAGCAGTTGAGCGGCTCGGCCGAGCACATGCCGGATGTCGTCACCACGATGTTCTCGCGAATGTATTGCGACGGCGGCTTATTGAGCTTGAGGCCGTGGAACTTGGCGCGGCTGTCGAACCGCCACAGCAGGAACGGCAGCGTCTCGCCGAGATGGCCGATCATCAGCCGGCTGTTCGGAAACCGGTCGAAATGGCCGCCGACGATCAACCGCAGCGCGTGCGAGCCGGTCTCGAAACCCCAGCCCCACATCGGCCGCATCAGCACCTTGTAGCCGGACAGCACCGACGGCTGCGCCACCGGATCGCCCGGATGCAGATAGATCGTCGCGCCGACCGCCTCGGCCCGCTCCCAGAACGGATAAAGGTCGGGGTGGTCGAGGTACTGGCCGTGGGTGTGGCCGTTGATCATGGCGCCGCAGAACTTCAGCGCGCGCACGCAGCGTTCCAGTTCATCGGCCGCGCCCTCGGCGTCCTGCATCGCCAGATGTGCGAAGCCCGAATAGCGGTCGGGCCGTTTGCCAATTTCGCCGGCCAAAAAATCGTTCGACTCGCGCGCCCGGCGCGTGGCGGTTGCGGCATCGCGCTCGGCCTGCACGCCGGGACCGGCGATCGACAGCACCGCACGGGCGATGCCGGAATCGTCCATCGATTTCAGCCGCAGCTCGCCGAAATCGGTGAGATTGCGGAATAGATAATCGCTGTGCGCTGCCGGCACCTCGCTCATGGTCGGCCGCCAGTAATCGATCAGGCCGGGCGACAGAAAGTGCTCCTCGAGTGCGATCTTTTTGACCATGCCGTCCTCGGTGTTTGCCGAAAAGGTCTATAACCGATAAGCGGTGCAATGGTATATGGCGCAATGCTATAAGCGCCGGGGCCGAGCTGCCGGTGTTGCGAGGGAGGGTTTGGTGGTCAAGAAAATTCGCGGCGTCGCGATGGAGGAGAACCTCAACAATTCGATGGGGCTCGAGTTTTATAACCTGTCGCATCGGTTCGGCTATCAGTCGCCGAACTGGCCGTATTTCGAGGACGTCAAGATCGAGCGCATCCACTACATGGCGAAATCCGGCGTGCTGTCGCAGCGCATCACCACCTCGATGCACAACACCACCCATATCGACGCGCCGGCGCACGTGGTGCAGGGCACCCCTTTCATCGACGAAGTGCCGTTGCCGCATTTCTTCGGCTCCGGCATCGTGGTGTCGATCCCGAAGAAGAAATGGGAGCAGATCACCTACGACGACCTGGAAAAGGCCGCCGGCAAGATCGTCCGGCCGCGCGACGTCGTCATCGTCAATACCGGCTGGCACAAGCTCTACGAGGACAGCGAGGATTATTTCTGCTACGCGCCCGGCTTCGTGCCGTCGGCCGGCGAATGGTTCGTCGAGAAGAAGGTGAAAGTGGTCGGCCACGACACCCAGGCCAACGACCATCCGCTCGCCACCGCGATCGGACCGCAGCGCAACGGGCCGCTGCATCCGCATCTCGCCGCCGAATACAAAAAGTGGTCCGGCGGCCGCGACTGGAAGGACGATTTTCCCGATTGGGAGCCGGTGCACCGCATCCTGTTCAAGAACGGTATTCTGGGCATCGAGAACGTCGGCGGCGACATCGACAAGGTGACCGGCCGGCGCTGCACCTTTGCGCTGTTTCCCTGGAACTGGGAGCGCGGCGACGGCTGCATCATTCGGCTGGTTGCGATCATCGATCCGAAAGGCAGCTACCGGATCGAGAAAGGGGAGAAGTTCTGATGATTGTGCGGAAGTTTTCCGAAGCGAAAGCCTACGAGGCGCCGAACCACCGCGGCTATAAATCGTTCCGCGTATACGGCGCCGAGATGGGTGGCTCGCAGTCTTTGGTGTTCGGCATCTCGCATTTTCTGCCGGGCGGCGGCGCCGGCCCGGACGCCTCACCGCCGGAGAAGATTTATTACATCCTTTCCGGCGAGCTCACCGTGATTGCCGGCGGCAAGGAAACCGTCGCGCGCGCCGGCGACAGCGTCTATATCGGTCCGAACGAGAGCCGCGAGATCGTCAACCGCTCGAACGAGGTCTGCACCATTGCGGTAGCGGTCGCGCCGGTGAAGTAAAATCACCTCTCCCCGCCGCGCGGGGAGAGGTCGTCGCGCGGAGCGCGGCGGGTGAGGGGGCGTTGCCGCGAGCTTGAGCGGACCAAATAATTCTCAGGCTGGCGGCCAGGCCCCCTCACCATAGCCGATGCTTCGCATCGGCGTTCTTATACAGGACGGCGGCCGTAGGCCGCCTATACCCTCTCCCCGCACGCGGGGAGAGGGAGAAGGGGAGTAATCATGTCCGAAGACGTTCTGAAAAACCCACTGTCCCTGTTCGACGTGCGCGGCAAGACCGCGATCGTCACCGGCGCGACCGGTGCGTTCGGCGCGCTGGCTGCAAAGGTCCTGGCCGGCGCCGGCTGCAACGTCGTGCTTGCGGCCGGCGGCGCCGAGGCGCTCAAGAAAGTCGCGGCCGAATGCCAAAAACTCGGCGCCAAGGTCGAGGCCGTCAACCTGCGGCCGAATTCGCCGGCGAACTGCGACAAGATCGTGCAAGCCGCCGTGCAAAAGTTCGGCGGCGTCGATATTCTGGTGCTCGCCGCCGGCATCAACAAGGTGCAAAAAATCGTCGACCAGAAGCCGGAGGATTTTGCCGAGGTGATGGACGTCAACGTCACCCAGTCCTGGCTGATGGCGCGCGCCGCCGGCAAGGAGATGCTCAAGCAGGGTCGCGGCGGCAAGGTCATTCTGATGTCGTCGGCGCGCGGGCTCCTCGGTCATCCGGCCGGCTACACGGCGTATTGCGCCTCGAAGTCGGCGATCGACGGCATCACCAAGGCGCTCGGCTGCGAATGGGGCGACACCGGCATCACCGTCAACGCGATCGGGCCGACGGTGTTTCGCTCGCCGCTCACCGCCTGGATGTACGAGGACAACGAGCGCTCCACTACGGTGCGCAAGGGTTTTTTGGCCCGCGTGCCGAAGGGCCGCCTCGGCGAGCCGGAGGATTTGGCCGGGCCGCTCCTCTTCCTCGCCTCAAAGGCCTCGGATTTTTATACCGGGCACGTTCTCTATGCCGACGGCGGCTACACGGCGGGCTAGAGTCTTTGTTTCCCGGGCGCAGCGCAGCGCGAAGCGGTGCGCTGCAGACCCGGGATCGTTTCAAACTCTGAGTGTGGAAAGGTCCCGGATCAGCGGTGCAACACTGCGTGCTGCACCGCATCCGGGAAACGAGCTTCATGATTGAAAGCAGCAAAGCCAAGATCGCCGTGATCGGCGCCGGGCTGATGGGCCACGGCATCGCGCAGGTGTTTGCGCTCGCCGGCCATGAGGTGACGATCACCGATACCATTGTGCAAAATCTCGATACGGCCAACACACGCATCGCCGCCAATTTGCGCGACCTTGGCGATGACGAGAGCGCGGTGGAGCGCGTGACGGCGTGCTTCGATCTTGCCGACGCTGTGCGCGGCGCCGATTACGTGGTCGAAGCGGTGTCGGAAAATCTGGCGCTCAAGCAAAAACTGTTCGGCGAGATCGAGCGCCACGTGCGCCCCGACACGATCCTCGCCAGCAACACGTCGGTCATCCCGATCACGGCGATCACGCAGGGCTTGCAGCGCCGCGAGCGCGCGCTCGGCACACACTGGTGGAATCCGCCGTTCCTGGTACCGCTGGTCGAAGTCATCGAGACGCAATGGACTTCACCGGAGGCGGTGGCCTGGACCATGGCGCTGCACCAGGCCGCCGGCAAAAAGCCGGCGCACGTCAAAAAAGACGTGCCGGGCTTCATCGGCAACCGCCTGCAGCACGCGCTGTGGCGCGAGGCCATTTCACTGGTCGAGAACGGCATCTGCGATGCCGAAACCGTCGATGCGGTGATCAAGGCCTCGTTCGGGCGGCGCATCGGCGTGCTCGGCCCGCTGGAGAACGCCGATCTGGTCGGCACCGATCTCACACTCGCCATCCACGAGA
>JASHXZ010000522.1 GCA_030043285.1 Xanthobacteraceae bacterium
GCGCGGCCGCATCCCGGGTTTCGTCGATACCGGGCTCAATCTCGTCCATGTCGATGACGTGGCGGCGGGACACCTCGCCGCCCTGCGGCGCGGCGTGATCGGCCAGCGTTACATCCTGGGCGGCACCAACGTGCTGTTCGCCGACATGCTCGCAGACATCGCGCGTCTCGTTGGCCGCGCGCCGCCGCGCTTACGCATTCCGCGCGCCGTCGTGCTGCCGGTCGCCTATGCGGCGGAAGCAATAGCCTCGCTAATCGGCCGCGAGCCGTTCACCACCGTGGACGGCATCCGCATGTCCGAGCACCGCATGTTTTTCACCGCCGCCAAGGCCGAGCGCGATCTCGGCTTTCGCGCACGGCCGTATGTGCAGGGTCTGGAGGATGCGATCGGCTGGTTTCGCGATGCCGGTTATCTGGATGGCAAACGGCACAGGTGATCGGTCCGATTGCGTGCGTTGCAAGCTTTTGTCGGTCGACGGCTTTATTTGATCAACGGGAATGCTGCGTCAATGCGCCAGCTGCCGCCGCTCGCGCAGGAATGAGAAGAACTCGACGCCCTCGCGCAGCCGGCGTTTCATCATCTGCGGGCTGCGCACCATTTCGGAGACGATCGCCGCAATCTTCGGCGCGCGGAAGTAGAAGCGGCGGTAAAAATCCTCGACCGAGTCGAAGATCTCCGAATGGCTCAGGTGCGGATAGTGCAGTGGCGCCATCTGCACGCCGTGCGCATCGACCAGCTCGGCGTGCTGCTCGTCGAGCCAGCCGTGCTCGAGCGCTTCGCGATAGAGCTCCGTTCCGGGGTAGGGCGCCGCGAGCGACACCTGGATCGTGTGCGGGTTGACTTCGGTGGCGAAACGAATGGTCTCCTCGATGGTTTCCGTGGTCTCGCCAGGCAGACCGAGAATGAATGTGCCGTGAATGGTGATGCCGAGCTCGTGGCAATCCTTGGTGAAACGCCGCGCCACGTCGACGCGCATGCCTTTGCGGATATTGTGCAGGATCTTCTGGTTGCCGCTCTCGTAGCCGACCAGCAGGAGCCGCAGGCCGTTATCGCGCATGATTTTCAGCGTGTCGCGTGGCACGTTGGCCTTGGCGTTGCACGACCAGGTCAGGCCGAGCTTGCCGAGTTCGCGCGCGATCGCCTCGGTGCGCGGCCGGTCGTCGGTGAACGTGTCGTCGTCGAAGAAGAATTCCTTGACCTTCGGAAAGGCCGCCTTGGCCCAGCGCATCTCCTCGATCACGTTGCCGACGCTGCGGGTGCGGTAACGGTGGCCGCCAACGGTCTGCGGCCACAGGCAGAAGGTGCAGCGCGATTTGCAGCCGCGGCCGGTGTAAAGCGACACGTAGGGATGTTTGAGATAGCCGATGAAATAGTTCTCGATGGCGAGGTCGCGTTTGTAGACGGGCGTGACGAATGGCAGCTCGTCCATATTCTCCAGAATGTGACGCGGCGCGTTGTGGCGAATCGCGCCGCCGGCGCCGCGGTACGACAGACCGGCGATGCCATGCCAATCGCGCCCCTCGGCGATTTCCCTGACCGTGAAGTCGAACTCGTTGCCGGCGATGAAGTCGATCGCCGGCGAAGCCGCCAGGCTGGCGTCCGGCTGGACGGCCACTTTGGCGCCGACGAAGCCGATTTTCATCGCCGGATTGGCTGCCTTGAGCGCCTCCACGACGGCGACATCGGATGCAAAGGATGGCGTCGAGGTGTGCAGCACCGCCAGATCGAAGTCGCGCGCCTGGCCGACGACGTTGGCGAGCGCGAGCCGATGCGGCACCGCATCGATCAACTTGCTGCCCGGCACCATGGCGGCGACCTGGGCGAGCCAGGTCGGATACCAGAATGAACGGATTTCGCGTCGCGCCTGGTAGCGTGCGCCGGCTCCCCCATCGAACCCGTCAAACGAGGGAGCCTGCAGACATAGAGTTCGCATCATGAGCGCCTCAGGTCATCCTCACTGAGGGTGCCGTCCGCAGCCACGCGGTACGCGGCCCCTCGCCAGTAAACAGTCGCCCCGAAGAAACTCGTCACATAGACGGCGAACGCAATGATATCTTGCAGCGCAATGAGCAAAAAGCTCTCCCGCGCCAATCCGAACCGGCGTTCGACGCAGCGGCACAACGTGACGCGCGAAGCAAGCGCAGCGACCGCCAGCAGCGCCGCGGCGGTGCTCCCCGACAGCATGCCGATCAGCGCCAGCGGCCACGGATGCGTCAGGATGGTGCCGGCATAGCCGACCGGGTCGATGCTCTTGATGGTGCGGGCGACCCGGATCTGATGGCGCATCAACTGGCGCAAGCTCGCCTCGAAGCAGCGATGGCCGACGACGAGCGGCGCGGTTACGACCTCAAGGCCGGCCGAACGCACCGCCATCCCGATCGCGTAGTCGTCGGCAAGCTCATCGGCGAATGGCGCAAAGCCGCCGATCCGCTCGAGCGTGGAGCGTCGCACCGCGATGGTGGCACCGAAGCAGGGCTTGGTGACGTTCAGGCTCAGTCCCGTGACCGCTTGCGGCAGAAAATGCGTATTGATGGCAAGCGCCGACAGCCGGGCCCATAGCCCTTCATCGCCGATGCCGTGATAGAGGCAGGTGACGGCGCCGACGCGCGGCGCGCTCAGCAACGCCGCAAGCGTGCGCAGATAGTCGCCATCGACCACGATGTCGCTATCGGAGAGGATCAGCGTGTCATGGCGTGCGCGGGGCAGCATGTTGATCAGATTGGATACCTTTCGGTTCATGCCGTGACGCCGCCCATCGACATGAAGCTCGATCGGAGTGCCCGGCAGCTCACGCTGCGCGGCGCGCACCACAGCGACAGCCGGCGCGCCGGCGCCGCCTGTGCCGCAAAGAACCTGAACGGGCCCGCTGTAATTTTGCCGGCAAAATGCCGTGAGCCGTGCGGCGAGCCCCGGCTCGGCGCCATGCAGCGGCTTTAAGATCGTGACGGCCGGATGCGCTGCATTGCTGCGGCTGTCCTGGCCGCGGAACGCCAGGACAAAGCCGGCTTCGAACAGCATCAGGATGCAGCCGACGAAAGCGCCGGCAAGACAAATGTCACAAAGCGATAAAATGAACGTCGTTGTGTCGGGAAGATCATGAACAATACTCATACAACCTCCGAGGCTGCCGCGGCCTGTCTGGGGCTGCCAAATCGCTCCGCAAGACCTCGACGCGAGAGGTAAATCGGCACGCGCACGCGGCGTAATGTATCGGCGCGAAGCGTCACGGAATTCTGCGCCAGCACCGTCAATGAGATCAGAATATTTTCGCCAAATCGGTGCAGGCGTTCACCGAGCGGCGCCGGTTCTTCTTGAAAGATGGTCTCGAAACCGAAACGCGCCATGATGTGAGCGATCTGGCGCGCTTGCGATCGGGTGCCGCAGGGGACGTCGGCGCAAATTACAGAAACGTCGGCGA
>JASHXZ010000523.1 GCA_030043285.1 Xanthobacteraceae bacterium
GTTGAGCTTGCGGCCGATCGGTTTGGCGTCCGCTGGCGGGTTGATGTGCCGATCTCGCGACAGGGCAGGAGCGTTGTGGTAAGGACTATTTGGATCGTGCGCATTCGAGAAGATGTGCCACGTTTCGTGACCTGTTGGGTGCTCCGATGACGGAAAAAACGCCTGGACGGCCGGCCCCTTTCGATGTGGTGGCTCTGCTGGCGGATTTGCCAGCGGAAAGGCTTGCGCGCGGTCAAGTCGGAACTGTCGTTGAAGCACTCGATGACCGCACCGTCCTTGTTGAATTTGCCGATGATCAGGGCCGGGCATATGCGATCTCTCCTTGCCCGCGTTCCGAACTTTTAGTGCTGCACTACGTGCCGCAGGCCGCTTAGTTCATTACATATCCAGCACCAGCCGCTCGGTTTTGCAGCCGCAACAGCAGATCATGACCTTCTCGTTGGTCGCCTGCTCCTCCTCGGACAGCACCGAATCGTGGTGCTCCGGGATGCCGGAGATGATCTTGGTCTCGCAGGCGCCGCAGATGCCGAGCTCGCACGAATAATCGACGTCGACGCCGGCTTCGTACAGCACTTCGAGAATCTTCTTGCCCTCGGGAATGAAATATTCCTCGCCGGAACGCGCGAGCTCGACCCAGAAGCCGCCGAGCTTGGCTTCGCCGGCCGCCGCGGCCTCGTCCTTCGGCGTGAAATATTCGACGTGGACGAGATTGCGCGGCCGGCTCGCCGTCGCCGCCTCGAACGCTTTCAACATCGGATTGGGGCCGCAGCAGTACAGATGCGCGCCGGCCGGGATCTCGGCGACCGCAGCCGCCATGTCGAGCACGCCGCCAGCCGTGTCGTCGAAATGCAGATGGCGGAGATTTAAATCGAATTTCTCCAGCTCCTCGACGAACGCCATGTCGGCGCGCGAGCGGCAGGCGTAGTAAAGCTTGAACGAGCGGCCGAGCGTTTTGAGTTCCTGCACCATGCACCAGATCGGCGTGATGCCGATGCCGCCGGCGAACAGCACGACGTGGTCGGCGTCGGCGACCAGCGGAAAGGTGTTGCGCGGCGCGCTGATCTTGATCGCATCGCCGACCTTCATCTGCTCGACGATGTAGCGCGAGCCGCCGCGGCTGTTCTCGTCGCGCTTGACGCCGACCCGGTAGCTCTGCGGGTCGCCGTTCGGCGCGGCGAGCGAAAATTGCCGGATCAGGCCGTTCGGCAGGTGCAGGTCGATATGGGCGCCCGGCTTGTAGGCCGGCAGCGCCGCGCCGTCGGCGCGCTGCAAGGTATAGACGTTGGTGTCCCGCGCGACCGGCGTGATCGCCGTGATTTTGGCCTCGATCAAGTGCGCTGCCGCAGCCGCTGTAAGCGGCGGCGCGGCGGCGGGTGCGGTCACAGTGTCCATGCTGGCCATAGATAGGCGGCGCTGGTGCGTTTGTACAACGGGTTCCTGATACCCGTCATTCCGGGGCGCGCCGGCGGCGCGAGCCCGGAATCCGTATCCACAGATGGCCAAGTCCATGGAACGCCGTGCCAAAATCCGGCCGACCGGGAGTATGGATTCCGGGCTCGCCGCGGCGCGTCGCCCCCGGAATGACCGCTAGTCATTCTCCACCGCCCGCACCGAGGTCTCCGGCATGACGCCGCTCCGCTGCCGCGCCAGCGTTTCGCGGCCGGACAGTTCCCAGTCGCCGGACGTGGCGCGGCGGGCGAACGTCTCCCAGCGCTCGGTCCAGTCGCCGAGCTCGTAGCCGTGCCACGGTGCGGTGACGGTCAGCGGGTGCAAGCCGAGCCGCTGCCACAGCGCGCGGGCGTGCTCCATGTGCTCGCGCGTCGGCAGCGCGAGCGGCGCCATCGGCCGCTTGCGGGTGGCGTCGATCAGCATGCTGGAGTCGGAGCCTTCGGGGCCGTATTGCGCGCCCTGCACGCCGCCGCGATGCGGCACGAGTTCCACGTCCTCGATCGGATTGGAGCGGTAGGCGAGCGACCACAGCACCGCGTCGACGCTGGTCGGATCGATGTCGTCGCTCACCGCGACGACGATCTTGCCACAATTCGACATCAGCGACGATGCGCCGTGCAGCGCGCGCCAGATCTCGGTGCGCGGCACCCCGGCCGCGATCTGCACGAAGATCACCGGCCGCAGATTGGTCAGCCGCTCGTGCATGGCGACGCGCTGCACGCCCTTGATACCGAGCCCGTCGCGCAGGTGCGAAAGAAACAACGGCTCGTAGGCGACTTTCTTGATCACGCTCGATTCGCTCGGCGTCACCTGGCTGATGATCGAGCAGAACACCGGCGCACGCTTGCGCGTGATCGCCGTGACACGCATGGGCATGTTGAAAGCCTCGAGCGCCACATAGCCGTTGCTCTCGCCGAACGGGGCCTCGGGCTCGAGCACTTGCGGATCGATGACGCCCTCGATGACGATCTCGGCGTCGGCGGGCACCACAAGATCGACGGTCTTGGCCTTGACCACGCGGATCGGTTCGCCGGCAAGCCCACCGGCGACGCCCAGCTCGTCGCAATCGATGGCGAGCTTTTGCGGCCCGGTGAACACCACGACCGGCGCGGCGCCGATCACGATCGCGATCGGCATCGGTTCGTTGCGCTTGCGGTATTTGAGCCAATGCAGAAAACCGCCGGCGCCGGTCGCCTCGCGCGCCACCATGCGCACCGCGAGCCGATCGGCAGCTTTGAGCGCGGCGCGGTAGGTGCCCATGTTCTGCACGCCGGTGTCGGGATCGCGGGTGATGCAGAGCGTCGCGGTCAGATACGGCGCGGAGTCGAAGCCCGGCGTCGACACCGGCACCGGCAGCGCGGCGAGTCCGCCCGGCGCTTTGAGATTGTCGCCGCTGATCACGACCTCCTGGCAGGCCGCCGCGGCGACCGTGATGGGCGCGATCGGATGCGCGATGGCATCGAGCCATGCGGCGCCGATGTCTTCGACCTTGCGGCCCATGCCGATGGCATAAATGTCCGGCGACGCCGCCAGCGCGCCGACCACCACCGGCATGTCGTACTTGCGGCCCTTCGAGTCGGTGACGTTGCTGAACACGAAAGCGCGGCGCTTGTCCTCCGGCACGCCGCCGACGAACTGCCAGCGCACCAGCGGATGCAGCTCGGTGTCCTTGTTGATCGGCGCATCGATGCGCTCGACGAGCCCCGCCGCCTCGAGATCGGCAAGATGCTCCTGAAAGTCGAGGCGCGGCCTGCGGCCGGCACGCTCTGCGATTTTGCTGCGCAAATCCTCGGGTTGATCCAGCATGGTGCGCGTTATCCTTCAAATACGAAACACAAGATCGTAGCCCCGCCGCGTTGCGCCGTCACTTGTCCAGCGCCGCGCTGGGGGAGGGAACACAAGTCATCACCGCTCGCGCCTCCTTCTCCCGCTTGCGGGAGAGGGAGGGGTGAGGGCGGGCCTGGCCGCTGGCCGAGCATCATTTGCGTAACTCAGCCTCGACACCTGAGAAAT
>JASHXZ010000524.1 GCA_030043285.1 Xanthobacteraceae bacterium
GACCGCGACGGCCAGTTGCTCACCGGCTCGTACATGGATTACGCCATGCCGCGCGCCGCCGACGTGCCGCCGGTCGGGGTGGCCGATCATCCGGCTCCGGCCAAGACCAATCCGCTCGGCGTCAAGGGCTGCGGCGAAGCCGGCTGCGCCGGCGGCCTCGCCTCGGTGATGAACGCGGTGATCGACGCGCTCGCCGAGCGCGGCATCCGCCATCTCGATATGCCGCTCACCCCGTTTCGCATCTGGCAGGCGCTGCATTCCGCCGAGGCAACCTCGCAGCCCCGCCCGCAATGACGCAAGCCATTTCCGTCCGCGTTCTGCGGCCCGCCGAATCGCGGCTGATCGCTGCGATCTGCGCGGCGCATATGATGAGCCATTATTATATGCTGTTGCTGGCGCCGTTGTTCGCCTTCGTGCGCGACGATTTCAAGGTCAGCTACACCGAGCTCGCGCTGGCGCTCACCGTCTTCAACGTCGTTTCCGGACTGCTGCAGACGCCAATCGGCTTCATCGTCGATCGTTTCGGCGCCCGCATGGTGCTGATCGCCGGCCTCGCGGTTTCCACCATCGCTTATGGGGTCGCCGGCATCGCCAATTCCTATTGGGTGTTCGTCGCCATGTACGGGGTCGGCGGGCTGGGCAACACCGTTTTCCATCCGGCCGATTACTCGCTGCTGTCGCATCACGCGCCGAAACAAAAAATCGGTCAGGTTTTCGCTTTCCATTCCTTTGCCGGTATCGTCGGCTCGGCGATCGCACCGCCGACTTTGCTGTACATGCAGCACCTGTTCGGCTGGCGCGGCGCCTATGTGGGTGCCTCGATCATCGGGCTGATCGTCCTTGCCGCGCTCATCGCGCAGCCGGAGCCGGAAAGCGTCGAGCCGCGTGCCGCTAGGGCGCCGGCCAAAGCCCGCACCGGCGAGAGCTCGACCTGGAGCGTGCTGCTGACCGCGCCGATCCTGCTCAACCTCGCCTATTTCGTCCTGACCTCGATCATGGGCGGCGGGCTCAACACGTATCTGGTCGTGGCATTGGGCGCGCTGCATGCGACGCTGGTCGGCGTCGCCAATATGGCGCTGACGAGCCTGCTTGCCTTCAATGCGCTCGGCGTGCTGGTTGGCGGCGTTCTTGCCGGCCGCACCACGCACCACGCCCTGGTTGCCGCATCCGGGCTCGCAGTCGGCGGCGTCGTTACCGCGCTGGTCGGGCTATTCAACCTGCCGGCGGCAGGATTGATCGCGTTGATGGGTTTCTCCGGCTTCTGCGTCGGCGCCACTTATCCGTCGCGCGACATGCTGGTGCGCGCGGTGACGCCGCCCGGCGCCTACGGCTTGGTGTTCGGCTTTGTCAGCGTCGGCTTCAACATCGGCGCCAGCATCGCGCCGATCGTCTACGGCTATCTGATGGACACCGGCGCGCCGCGCATGGTGTTTTTGCTCTCGGCGGCGGTGAGCATCCTGTGCATCTCGACCGTGACCTTTGGCTTTTCCAAGCGCCAGACGACGTAAAGCTCTGACGATCACAGGTCTTGACAGCGCGCGCGATGCGGCGCGCAAATCGGCAAAACCGAAGAAATTTTGGAGATACGCGCGTGCGGCGGGCGATGTGGCGCGGGGTAAGTTTGGCGAGCATTTGCGCTACCACGCTATGTGTCCTCGCGGCCGGCGTCGTGCCGGCGGTCGCGCAAGCGCCGCAACCGCACGCTTGGCTCGACCCCGAGCTGTGGCAGAAAGCCAAAGCCGAGGGCGCGCTCACCGTCTATGGCTCGATGAACGAGGCCGAAGCGCTGCCGTTGTGGAAGCAGTTCGAAGACGACAGCGGCATCAAGGTCAGTTACGTCCGCTCCTCGGACACCCAGATCATGGCGCGCGTCGCCATCGAGGAGCGGGCGCGGCAGCGCTCCTGGGACATCGCGCTCACGACCACGGTGCCGCAACTGCCGCCTGCGTTTTTGGCGCCGTTCGACCCGCCGCAGGCCGCAGGGCTCATGCCGCAGGCGCGCGATCCCAACCGCCGCTGGTACGGCGTCTATGCCAATTACAATGCGCCGGCCTACAACACCAAATTCGTTCGGAAATCGGATCTGCCGAAGAGCTACGAGGATTTTCCTGCGCACAAGGAGTGGCGCGGCAAGATCGCGATCGACGGCACCGACAACGAGTGGCTCGCCGCGATCTTCGGCGCCTACGGCGCGGAGCACGGCCGCGCGATCGTCAAAAACATCATCGCCGCGCTCGATCCGGTGGTCAGCGACGGCCATCTCGCGCTTGCCCGCTCGGTCGGCTCCGGCGAATACTGGATGGCGCTCAACAATTTTCTGCCGCTGACCTTGAACGTGAAAATGTCCGGCGCACCCACCGACTACTGGCTGCTCAATCCGGTAACGCTGATTTTCGGCTCGGTCGGCGTCAACGTGCTGGCGCCGCATCCCAACGCCGCAAAACTCGCCGCCAATTTCGCGCTCAGCCAGGAAGCCGAGACGTTCATGACCCACAAGGGCCGTATCCCGACCCGGCCTGACGTCGCCACCAATCCGCCCGCGCTTGCCGGCGAACTCAATGCGATGAAGATCGCGCCGATCGTGCTCGACACCGCCGGCCAGCGCAAATGGCAGAAGACATTCAACGAGCTGTTCGGCCGCAGCTGAGTCGCGACCGTGTCAGCCGCCCAAGTGAGCAGGCCGCTTCCTAGCAATCCACGCCGTGACCGACAAAGTAATAGTGACCGAACGCGTGATAAACGCCGGTCAGCTTGCATTCTAGATCGCTTCCAGCGTTTTTATTCCAAGCGGCCGAACGCTTCGCTGCCGGCAGGGCAATCTCATCGCTTTCATCGTACACGAGGAACTCATAACCGAAAGCGAGACCAAATCCATTGAGGTCCCGCCACAAGAAAGTTGCGATCCGAGGACCATCCCGATGAGGAAGATTCGATATTTCCCGTGAGTAGGTCGGCAGCGTGACCAGTAGCTGGAGGTCGTCGCGTGCCCGATTGATAACGTAAATGGCGAAATCGGTGTTGAAAGACGCAGTGACGATGGCGAGCACAACGGTCAGCGGCAGCGGCAACATGGCGCTTGCGCGCAGCCAATCCCGTTTGATTGTGAAATCAATTACGAAAACCAATGCCAACGCCGCCGACAGACCCCAAAACAAAAGTACGAACCAAATTCCGACGACAGCCAAGCCGAACGGCCCCAACAAAATCGCGATAAAAGCTAGCGGCCACAGGAAAGTGAGTACGATCGGCCAGTATATCACATCACCACCTTTCACATCAGTGCGAAATGCGCCCTGATTGATAAAGTTCGTAACCTATCTGGGTATTGCGGACGTTGCGCGTCGGCAATGAGGTATAAACACTATCCATTTGCTCATCACGATCGAAATGGGAACGCCAGCGGGCATATTCATTTTCGATCCACAACGCCATGTCAATGGGAACGCCGGCCGCCGCCATATAAAGGCCTATGGCTATCGTCGCATAGTCCCGGTAGTCCTCGAGAAATTGCCCTTGTACTCTCTGTGCGTCCCATGGTCCGCCATGCCCGAACTTGGCTAATTGGGCCGCCAATTCTGCCACGACCAGCAATTGCGCATCCAAGCCATTTTGCTGAGCGGCGGCAAACTTTTCTTTGAAATTGAAAGCGATCCCCTCGTTGACGAACACTTCCGGCGGTAAATCGGCCGGACGAAGAACCGGATTGCCTTGCGCGTCGGTGATCGGCTTGCCGCGGCTGTCCAGCAGCGGCACCGGGTGCTTCGGGCTACTGGCCGGGATGTCGCGTGCCGAAAGCTTCGGGCGTGACTTTGGTCTCGGGCTTTATGCGGGGTTATCGGCGGCCGCTACTTCGTCTTTCGGGCGAAACCGGCCGCCCTGCCGATCTGGCGCGCCCTTCGGCCAGCCGGGATGCACCGGATCGTCCACCGCGGCTTTGGCAACGAGGTCCCGGAGGATGTAGGAACGCACGTTGGGCGCCAATTGTTGACGCCGCTGGTTTGCATAATGCGACCGCATTGTTTGACACCTTTCATATGAAACGAGGGCGACGATTTCTCAGCCGCCGACGGCGACGGCTCGGTTTGATTGCGAACCGCGATACCAGCCGCGCTTGTGCCGCATCGCCCAACCGGTAATGATACGTGCGGGTTCGCCTTCCCTTCCGGTGCGACACGCCGGAAAGGACGTCGCAGCAATGAGTGCAGGAGACAGCGATGAAGCTTTGCCGTTACGATGACGATCGTCTGGGCGTGGTCCGCGGCGAGGCCGTGCACGACGTGACCGAGGCGCAGACCGCGATGCGCAACGCGGCGCCCTACGCGATGAAGGGCGACGCTGTGGTCGCCGCACTGCCGCACTGGCGCGAGCGCATCGAGCGCATGGCCGACAAAGCGGCGACAAAGCCGATCGCTTCGGTGAAGCTCTTGCCGCCGGTGGCGCGGCCGACCAAGCTGTCGTGCGCGCCGACTAATTATTCGGCGCACATCGCCGAGATGGCGGCCGCCTCGGCGCAACCCGGCTCGCAGGTGGTGCGCGCGCAGTCGTCGAAGATCGGCGAAGCCGGCATGTTTCTCAAAGCCAACTCGGCGCTGGTCGGCCCGTCCGAAGGCATTCCGCTGCGCTTTCCCGACCGGCGCAACGACCACGAGGTCGAGCTGGTCATGGTGATCGGCACGGCCGGCAGCGATATTCCGCAGGCGCGCGCGCTCGATCACGTCATCGGCTACTGCCTCGGCCTCGACATGACAGTGCGCGGCCGCGAGGACCGCAGCTTTCGCAAATCGGTCGACGGTTATGCGGCGCTCGGACCGTGGATGGTGACGGCCGACGAAATCCCGGACCCGGACGCGATCCCGATCAGCCTCACGGTGAACGGCGAAGTCCGGCAGAACAGCAACACCGACAAGCTCATCTACAATTGCCGGCGGCTGATCGAATTCGCGTCCGCGTTCTACACGCTCTATCCGGGCGATCTGGTCTATACTGGCACGCCGGAAGGCGTCAGCCCCGTCAAACCCGGCGACGTGATCGTGTGCCGCTCGGCGCCGGTGCTCGGCGAACTCACCATCAAGGTACGCGCCCACGATATCGGCAACGTGGGCAACGAACCGCGCGTCCGCGCGCCGGCATAATCACGGCGGCGCCGGCGGGGCTAAGAAGCCGGCCGCAGCGAGCCGGCCGGTGCGTCCGCCGCAGGCGCCCGCGCGCGCGTCCCCGCGACGGTTTCCGCCCGCAAGGGGCAGCCACAGAAGAAGAGCTGGGGCACGAAAAAGCCGCGGCGGTAGGACCCCTCCGGGGAGCCACTTCCTCGTCATGGGCTTGACCCGCGCATCCAGGCAGCCGCAACGGGCCCACGGACTGCCAGGTCAAGCCCGGCAATGACGTTCGAGGATCCCTAGTCGGGCAGAGCGAGGCGCAGTTTGTAACGGGGCCTGGGCTCCTCACGCCCGCCGGATCGACCTATTGTTCTCCGCCCTGGGCCGGGCTATCTACCGGCCATCGAACCGATCTTCGAATCGGAAAAATTGGGGCGTGGTGTAACGGTAGCACTGCAGACTCTGACTCTGCCTGTCTTGGTTCGAATCCAGGCGCCCCAGCCAAACTGGATGCTCAGGCGAATTTAGACCTTCGCTGCCATTTTCGCCCATCGCACAGGCCGTCGCTTCAGCAATAAGATCAAACGGTTGCCTGAACACCGGCGCCAGCGCACCGTTCGCCCACGTGGAGTTCGAAAGTACGAATTTCAGAAGCCTCCGCTGCTCATACGGCTGCTGTTTCGCGAACAATCGCTGAGCGCCGTGGGCCAGCTCAATAAGGCGCGCTCCCTCTTCGAGATAGGAGCGATCGGCCGTCTGATGCCGCGTGATCTCACGCATAATTTTGTCTTGCTCCAGCTGCCACTGCTCGGACATCTGGGCATAGAAGGAGCCATCTATTCGACCATCGAGTTTGTCCACGTACATCGCGTGAAGTCGGTTCCGCAGACGATCATATTCGGCCTGTAGCCGTGCAATGGCGGCCTCGTGCTCCTTCTCCTCGTCGGCGTGGCTTTCGCGCAGGCCTTTTGTGATCCAGAAAAGAACCTGGTCGCCGAAATTCAGCCTGCCGAGGAGTTGGGAAAACCGCTCGGC
>JASHXZ010000525.1 GCA_030043285.1 Xanthobacteraceae bacterium
CTTCGAGATCGACATAGACGAGGAGTTGCCTGTCGGTCATGTCCGGCTCTTCGCCGATGGCCGGGGATGCCGGATGCGTTTCGGCAGGCGTTCTTCTTCGAGTTGGAGTCCGACCTCATCCGAGCGCGCATCGGCCAGATGTTCGAGCTTCGAGATCAGGCCGAGAATGAAGAGCACGGTCGCATAGGTGCCGAGCGAGACACCCGGATCGCCGCGCTCGACCTTGAGCAGCGTCGTTCGGGTGACGAAGGCGCGCGCGGCCATGATCGACGTGGAAATGCGTCGCCGCAGGCGCGCGCTGCGGATGTCCGCGCCGAGCTTGGCCAGGGCTCTCTTGACCGGCAAAGGCAGGGGATGGGATTTGCGCACCGGCGCCTCCTTACGTCTATTTTTATAGCCTAAAACTAAGATAATGTCCATAAGAATGGACAAAGTCGGTTCCCTGGCAGCTTGGGCGGCCCCTCGCTTCGCGAGGTCACGCTCTACTCCCTTACGGGAGCGGAGCCGCGCCCGCGTCTCCGCCGATGCCGGTAACGATCGTTGCCGCGGGTAGGGAGCCGCTGCGCGGCGCTTTGTTTGTTTGGTCGGGGGTGCGAGGGCTCTGCCCTGGCACCCCCAGCAAGAACAAAATCGGTCTCCCCCAATCCTCGCTCGCAAGCTCGCTGCCAGATCGGGCGGAAAGAGACCCCCTCCGATTTTGTTCTTGCTCCCCCTCACCCGGTCTCGCCGACGGGCAGGGGTTCATGCGCGGACTTTGCGCAGAACCCCTGAACGAAAGGAAAGACCATGAAGCTTTTTACCGAACAACAAGAGCGGCGCTTGCTCGCGCAAGGGCGGGCGAACGCCGGACGCGAAAGGACCGAGGACTTCAAGCCGGTGGTGAAGCTGTTCTGCCCGTGGAGCGGCGCCACGTGGCTTTTGTCCGAACTCGATCCCGACGACACGGACATCGCTTTCGGTCTTTGCGACCTCGGCATGGGCTTTCCCGAGCTTGGCAACGTCCGTCTGTCCGAGCTTGCCGCCGTGCGCGGGCCGGGACGCTTGCGCATCGAGCGTGACCTCCACTTCCGAGCCGACAAAACCATCAGCGCATATGCCGAAGAAGCATCGCGCGAACAACGCATCAACGCCTGACCCACGGAGAAAATCATGAGCAACCGTACCCGCGCAGCCGCCGCCAAGGCGAACATCGTCTTCGTACCGCTGGAGAAGCTGAAAAAGTCGCCCAGGAACGTGCGCAAGATACCGCACACCAAGGCCGAGATCGCGGCGCTTGCGGCAAGCATCGGCGCACTCGGCATGCTGCAATACCCGGTCGTAGAGCCTGAGATCGGGCCGAACGGCAAGCCGAGCGGGTTTTATCTGGTCAATGCAGGCGAAGGCAGGCGTCTCGCGCAGTTGCTCCGCGTGAAGCGCAAGGAGATCAAGGCGGGCGAGCTTATCCGTTGCGTGCTCGATGCCGAGCACAACGCGACCGAGATCAGCTTGGCCGAGAACGCCATCCGCACCGACATGCACCCCGCCGACCAGTACGAGGCCTTCGCCAAGCTGCATGCCGAGGACGGCATGAGCGCCGAGGATATCGCGGCCCGGTTCGGCGTCACGGCGGCGGTCGTGCGGCAGCGGCTTAAGTTAGGTGCAGTCAGTCCCAAGCTGATGGCGCTGTACCGCAAGGGCAGCATGAATCTCGACCAGCTATCCGCCTTCGCCATCACCGAGGACCACGAGCGGCAGGAGCGGGTGTGGAGCGAGTTGCCGCGCTTCAACCGCAGCCGCGAGGCGATCCTTCGCGCGCTGAGCGAGGGGCAGGTGCGCTCGGATGACCGGCGCGCGGTGTTTGTCGGCGCCAAGGCCTATCAGGAAGTGGGCGGGACGATCATCCGCGACCTGTTCGACGCGCGGGGCGGCGGCTTCTTTGCCGATGCCGAGCTTCTGAACCGGCTCGCGCGGGAAAAGCTGCAACGCGAAGCGGAGAAGGTGGCGAAAGAGGGCTGGCGTTGGGTCGTGGCCGAGCCGGAGCTCGACCGCGAGGCTTGGGCCGACATGCGGCGGGTATTCCCGAAGCCGGTGCCGCTGTCGAAGGTCGAGCGCAAGCGCCTTCGCAAGCTCGAAGCCCGCTACAAGGCCGTGTTCGACAAATACCCGGACGGCGATGTGCCGGAGGGCGATGCCGCCAAGCTGCAACGCATCGAGGCCGCCGTCGAGATGCTGAACAAGCAAGCCTATGGCGAGCGCGACATAGCGCTTGCCGGTGCTTTCGTGACGCTCGGGCCTGACGGCGCGGTGCGGATCGAGCGCGGCTTTGTCCGTGCCGAGGACGAGCCGAAGACCAAGGCCAAAGACCAAAAGGCCAAGCCCAAGGCGAAGGACGCAGACGGGCTTGCGCCCTTGTCCGAGAAGCTGGTTGCGGAACTGACCGCGTGCCGCACATCGGCGCTGCGGAACGAGTTGGCGAAGCATCCGGAGACGGCTTTCCTCGCTCTCGTTCATGCGCTGGCGCTCGATACGTTCTTCAAGGGCAGCACGTGCACGTGCCTTGAGATCGCGCCGAAGATGGCGTGGCTCTCTGGGCATGCGCCCGGCATCGACGAAAGCGAGGCTGAGCGGCAGACCGCCGAACGTCACGCGGCGTGGGCCAAACGCATGCCGGAGGAACCGGAAGCCTTGTGGACGTTCATTCACGGGCTGCTGGACACCGAGCGTATGGCGCTGCTTGCGCATTGCGTTTCGCTCACCGCAAATGCCTTGCAGGTGCGCGGCCACAAGCCCGACGCGCTGGCGCATGCCGATCAGCTTGCGCGCGAGGTCGCGCTCGATATGACCAGCTACTGGCAACCGAGCGCAGCGGGGTATTTCAGCCGCGTCAGCAAGGACCGCATCGCGCAGGCCGTGCGCGAGGGCGTGTCCGCGCAGGCGGCGCAGAACATCGCCAACATGAAGAAACCAGTGATGGCCGCCGCAGCCGAGGCCGCGCTCGCGGGCAAAAGCTGGCTGCCGCAGCTTTTGCGCCCGCCCGCGCACGCTTAACGCGCATCGCTTGGCGCGAAGCCGGGGCCGGGGTGCGGCTCCGGCTTTTTATTACGTGCTGATGATCGATGCCGAGGATTCCCAATCATTTCCATCGAGCGTGTTTGCTCCGTTCATTAGGTTGAAAGGCTCGATCAACCTTTGCAACGGAGACACCCATGCAAGACGTCATCACCATAGGAAAGAGACTCGTGCCGCTCGAACAGATCGCGCTCGTCGAGCCGTTCGATCCAGCCAGCAATCCCGACTTCAGGCCCGAGAAGCCCTTCAAGGCGCGCGTCGTGCTGCTCAATCGCGACAGCGTGTTGGCCGAATTCGCGCCGCAGGAATTTTCCGAGGCGCACGGCTTTCGCATGCTCGCCGACGACGGCGTGGCCACGAATCCAGCCGTCGTGTTCGGCGTCGAGACTTTCGCACCGACCGAGAATTTCACGCCCACGAAGCCTTACGTGACACGCCTCAAATGGCGCGATCACGAGGGTAACGATCACAGCCGGCTTCTGCTCACCAAGCCCGAGGTGGTGATTGCCGTCGCCGTCCGCGGCGAAATAGAGCCTGCCGTCACCGCCAAGATTTCGGCGCGGCGGCCACCGCGCGCGCGCAGTGCTCGCCGCAGCGCGCGCAAGCCCGAGCTTGCGCACGCGTAGTCAGCGACCGCCGCGCAACAATCAGCCCGCCGGCTCATGCCGACGGGCTGAATTTTGGCCGCGAAGGGCGCTTCATCCGGTCCCTTTCCGCTTCAGAGATTAGGTCATGCCGCAGTTCGACATCTACCTCCGCAACGCGCTCCAATGGGGATTTCGCCAAGTCTCGGCCGGAAGCCCGGACGAGGCGCTCGAAGAAGCGCGGCGGCTGATCAAAGACGAACCCACCAGCTTCGAGATGTTTTACGACGGCGAGTTTTGCGACAGCGTCACGCAAATCCACGTCTGCTCGGCCGGAAGCAATGACGAATTCGCGACGTTACCCGCAATGGAGAAGTTATTGCCGGCCGCGAAGTTCAGGAAATGACGTGGTGGTTACGGGGATAACCGCCGGGTGTAGGGGTCGGTAATGATCGGGATTTCAAGCATATCTAAATTGACTTTGCAGTGCCGCTTTAAAGTAAATTAACCCATTCGCGTGGTTCTCGCGAGCGCGGCAACTAAGATGGGGGGTGACAGTATGGAACCGCAAACCAAACAAAACACCAGCGACCGGGAACTTGCGGATGATATGCTTCGCGGCGCGGACGAGATTGCGAAATTTCTCTTTGGCCCGAATGGAAGCCGGCGCAAGGTTTATTACCTTGCGGCGTGCACGCGCCTTCCCGTTTTCCGCCTCGGCACCAAGCTCTGCGCAAGGCGGTCCGTGCTTTTGGGCTGGATCGCAAATCAGGAAAGCCGTGCGCTGTTCGCTTCCGGCGCGGGATTGATAGGCGTGACCGAGGGCGGCACAACGTGACACCGAGCCGGGCCGGCCTGAAGTACGGGATTCCGGCTCAGTTGCTCGCTTCTGCGCTGCATAATTCGCTTCAAGTTTTGCGCACAAATTTTCGCGAAGCGAGCGCCGCCATGCGCGATCTTCTGCCGCCCATCACAAACTACGTGGTCGCGCACCCGCGTGCATTTTAAGCCGCCCCAAATTTCCTGACGCCGCCGTTTAAGCTTCTTCCCACCATCTTCGGCGGCATCCGGCATCTGCCATCCTTGCTTCAATCTTCGCCGCATCTGCGTCCGGCGTCATGGGGCCTGCGGGCGGTTCTCTTTCGCGTGCGCCGCACGGGGCCTCGAAGACCTGCGGGTTCTACGTCGGCTCGCGACTTGTGCGGCCCATCCCTCAAATAAGTCAGACGCCCTTTCGCTGCGCGAAGAGGGCGTTGCTTTTTTGACCTGCGGCAGGGGGAGGGCCGCGTCGCTCGCCGCCATGGACGAACCGCATCGAGGCCGCGTTGTGCGGCTTCACACACAGCGAAAGGAAACACCATGACCAGCAAGCCCACACTGATCGCCTACACCCTGAAAGATCGCGGCAGGAAGCAAAAGCCGTTCTTCGTTCGCATCGGCGGCGCCTGGCCGTTCGAGTCGGGCAAAACCGGCTTCACCGTGCAGCTCGACGCGCTGCCGCTCGACGGCCGCATCGTTCTCTCCGAGCCGAAGGCTCCCGAGACCGAGACGGCGCCGGAGAACGCCTGACACGACGGGCCGCTCCGCGAGGAGCGGCCCTTTCCCCTTCCTCTTTCAGCACGAAAGGAGTTTCGACCATGACCACCTATCGCGTTTACCTGCGCAGCGACCTCCAGTGGGCTATGCGCAACTTCAAGGCCCGCAGTCCCGAGCATGCCATCGCCCTTGCCCGCCACTTCGCCGACGAGCATTTCTTCGAGCTGGGCTTCGAGGGCTACGAGCGTAACGATTACGCGATCAACGAGATCGAAGTCTGCGACGCGGACGCGGATCGAGTGGCTGGACGACGATCTGCGCGTGCGGCTGGCCGCGCGCGATTTGTTGGACGCGGCGGAGAAAGTGATCGCGTGCCGGCAGCGCGGCGGCGACCTCGCCGCCGCGGTGCGGGAGCTCGACGCGGCGATCGCCAAGGCCAAGGAGGGAGCCGGGTAACCCC
>JASHXZ010000526.1 GCA_030043285.1 Xanthobacteraceae bacterium
ACGGTTTGGCCATACCGTAAAACAGCCGCTCAACGTCAGTCGATCGCGCCGGGAAGAAGCCGTGCAGCAGGAAGCCGAGGCAGGCTTCCGGATATTTTGCGCCGTAAGCCAGCCCAAGCACGCTACCCCACGACCGACCAAACACCGCCCATTTCGAAATTCGCAAATGCCTCCTCAGCACTTCGAGATCGTCTATCAGATCGGCGGTCGTATTCCCTTTGATTGCGCCTAGAGGCCGGGAGCGGCCGGCGCCGCGTTGATCAAAGATGACGATTCGATGCTTACTGGTGTCGAACATCCCGCGATCGGCCGGTGACGCTCCCGCGCCAGGACCGCCATGGAGTATCACGACGGGCGTGCCGTCGCGGCGGCCGCTTTCTTCGTAGTATAGCGAATGCCCGCCGCCGACCGATAATTCTCCGACGAGATACGGACTGACAGTGTTGCTGTCGCATCCGATCGCTTCCGCTCCGCGCGTCATCGCTTCCGAACCCATGCAAAGACAAAGCCGCATCGCGACTGCAGGACAAGCCGGCGCCCTCGCCGCGGATTTTTTCGATCATGCCGTTCCGTTTTCACCGCACGGCCGGGCCATGTGAGATCGGTTACCGCCGAGCCCACGCAACATACTAGCCCACAAAGCGTCAGACGAGCGCCGCGGGCCTCTCAGAATTCGGAGTTGCAGCATGGAATAGCAAAGCTGATGATGCGTGGTGCATATGTCCTCGTGACGACGCTGTCACTGAATATGCCCGTCGCCGAAATAGGTCTTGAGATCGGAGCTTAACAGGATCGCGATCTGCCATTTGTGCTCATATACCGGCGCGCGCCATCGGCTGTAGGAACTCGTCATGACCGATCTAACCCGCAAGATCGTCGAGAAGGTCGATGCCTCGCGCGATCACGCCGTCAAATTCCTGCAGGAGATCGTTGCAATTCCGAGCGTGACCGGCGACGAGGGCACAATCCAGAAATTCATGGCCGAATATCTTTGTCGCATTGGCCTCGAGGTCGATAGCTGGGAGACGGATTGGGAAAAGCTGAAGAAGCATTCCGGCTATCGCCCTGTGACTTGCGGCTACGAGGGACGTCCGAACATCGTCGCCATTTCGCGAGGAACCGGCGGAGGCCGCTCACTCCTGCTGAACGGCCACATTGACGTCATTCCGGTCGGCAGCGGCACGAGTTGGAGCGACAGTCCTTGGTCCGCGTCGATCACCAATGGCCGTCTCTATGGCCGCGGTTCGTGCGACATGAAAAGCGGCGTCGCAAGTCACGTACTCGCGGTCCAATACCTCAAGGAACTGGGCCTCACGCCAAAGGGGGACGTGCTGATCAACATCGTCGTTGACGAGGAAGTCAGCGGCCACGGCACGCTCGACACCGTAATCCGGGGCTACCGGGCGGACGCGGGTATTTCGGGAGAAACAAGCGATCTCGGGGTACAACCGGCTTGCATCGGACGGATTTGGTTCGAGATCGAAGTGCAGGGCAAGCCGGCCGGCATTCAAAAGCGCTACGAAGGCATAAGCGCCATAGCGCTCGGCAACAAGATCGTGCAAGCCGTCCAGGAGCTCGAAGATGAGCGCGTCGCCACCGTTCGCCACCCGCTCTATCCCAACCCGCTCGACTCTTTGCCGTGCATGATCGGCAGCTTTCAGGCCGGCAACTATCCGAGCGCCTTCCCGGCCTCCGCACTGCTCAAGGGCAGCATCGGTACGCTGCCTGGTGAGGATCACGACGGCGTCAAACAAAGCCTGGTCCGAAAGATCGCCGAGACGGCCGCTCTGGATCCTTGGCTCAAGGACCATCCGCCCGCGGTACGTTTTGTCGGCTACGACGCACAGGCCTCCGAGATTCCGCGCACTCATCCGATTGTCGAGACGCTATGTCGAACCTACGAGGAGGTCACCGGCAAGCGACCGATGATCTCCGGCCGGCAAGGCGCCGCGGATACACGTTTCCTCAACAGTTACGGCAACACGCCGACAGTGATCTTCGGGCCGGGGTCGACCGCAATCATGCACGCGGTCGACGAGTATGTTTCGATCGAAGACTATCTCACATCAATAAAGGTCATGGCGCTGTGCGCCTATGACTGGTGCAACGGATCCGCCGCATCTCACTAGCCGTGAACTTGGACGTCATTATGACTTGTCGTATCTCTGCAGCTGACACCAACGGCTCCGCCGGCCCGGAGTTTGCGATGCCATTGGGGATGAACGTCACTACTCCTGCTCGACGTTCTCGAATGCCTCATCGAGGTCGACCGCCTCGAATGCGTCGTCGAGATGCGGCGCGCCCTGCCCCAGCATGGCTTTGTAGACGGCGTGCGTCTTATTCTTTGCGTCCAGCTTGTTACAAATGGTTTTGAGATGGTAATTCACCGTTGCTTCCGTGCATTTCATGATTACCGAGACTTCCCAGCTGGTCTTGCCCTCCGCTGTCCATTTGAGCGCTTCCTTCTGTCTGGGGGTTAAGTGATACCTTTCAAGAATTCGACGCCGTTCAGTCTGGATTCGAGGTTCAGTCTGGATTCGAGGCGACGCCACATTCATCTCCATTTCACTGTACAACCAACAGTTTTAGTTACAGTTAACTTTCATGAACGTACCTATCGCTGCTCAGATCACCCGGCATCTTAGTCCGGTGCAATCCTGTTGCGGCTACTAACATTTTCCGTTTAGGTTGCACACCTACCAAAAATAGGAGTTGAATGAGATTCGCGTCGTTGCCTAATGTAACCTTGCGGACCCCACTGACATCTCTTGCCAAGTACTGCCGGTGCCATGCGCGGGCGCCGTAACGGCTCGCAAACGGGGAGGTTGCATGAACGATAACCGACAGCTCCTGCGCCGGACCGCTGCGGTAGAAAGAATCATTCGCGAAACACCCATCACTCACCTCGCCTATGACGCAGCCTTGTCCGTAGAGCTGTACGCCAAAATGGAATTCTTCAACGGGGTTGGCAGCATCAAGGATCGGCCGGCTTGGTGGATCCTGAAACGCGCGATCGAACGCGGCGAGGTGGGGCCGGACACCACGGTGATCGAATCCTCGTCCGGCAACTTCGCTTGTGCTCTGTCGGTGTTCTGCTCGATGCTCGATCTCAGATTCATTCCGGTCATCGATCCGAACATTTCGCCGTTCTATGAAAAGGCGCTAGCCTGCACTTGCGACAGAGTCGTGAAGGTGGATGAACGCGATGACACTGGAGGCTTTCTGAAGACCAGGCTGCGCAAGGTGCAAGAGTTGCTGACTGTGACGCCGGATTCCTACTGGCCGAATCAGTACGAGAATATGGACGGAATGGCGGCGCATTATCACCTGACGGGCGCCGAAATCGAGCCTTTGCGACCGGATTATGTCTTCGCCGGCGTGAGCACCGGCGGCACGATTGCCGGAGTGTCACGACGGCTCAAGGAGAAAAATCCCGCCGTGCGCATTATCGCCGTGGACGTCGAAGGCTCGATTATCTTTGGCGGGCAAGCGAAGAAGCGTCGGCTGCCCGGGCTGGGCTCGAGCGTCTGTCCGGCGCTGCTCCGTCATGCGCAGATCGATGACGTCGTCATGGTGACGGAAAGCGATGGCGTTGCTGGCTGCTGGGATCTTCTGACCCGACATGGCCTGTTTGTTGGGGCTTCGACCGGCTGCGTGTACAGCGCCATCAAGACGTATTTCTCAGACAGGCGCCCGTTGGGGCGCCCACGCGTTGTATTCCTGTGCTGCGATCGCGGCTGCGCCTATCTTCACAATGTATTCGATCCGGACTGGACAATTGGCCGGCAAACTGCCGACGGGGAGCACCGTGATCTGGCGCAAATAAATGCCTGATCCGAGCAAAAACCATGGCGGCCCCAATTCTGGCTTTTCGATTATCACCGGGCGGACCGTATCGCGAATTCTGCAAGATATCGATGCATGCATCGCGGTGGTTCGCGACGCCTACCTGGCACATTCCGCCGGCCGCAGTGTGAATCCTCCCGGTGTTTTCCTGCGTTTTCCCGATAACGCGAGCGCAAGAATCATTGCGCTGCCAACTCATCTGCGCGAACCATGGGACGTCTCTGGCATAAAGTGGATCGCCAGCTATCCGGGCAACGTGGACCGCGACATTCCCAGGGCCTCGGCCGTACTGATCATCAACAGCCATGAGACCGGTTTTCCGCTTGCCTGCCTGGAAGGGGCCATCATCTCAGCTGCCCGGACTGCAGCATCGGCTGCTCTGGCAGCTTCCCAGCTCAGCACCCGCGGGCGCAGGGCGACCGCACTCGGCATCATCGGCACGGGATTCATCGCCCGCTACGTTTATCGATTCCTTATCGGAAGCGGTTGGGACATCGAGAACGTTCGGCTCCATGATGTGAACTGTGCGGCCGCCGAGCGGTT
>JASHXZ010000527.1 GCA_030043285.1 Xanthobacteraceae bacterium
AAGCGGCAGCGCCCGCCAAAGCGGGCGCGGCCCGTCCCGCTATCGGGCCGGTGCTGCCGCTCACCGCGGACAGCGGCGGCCAGCCCGGCGATCTGTTGGGCGGCAGCAAAAACGCAAAGCCCTCGCCAGACGACTCGGTCGCCGCCAGCGTGCTGGTCCGCGGCGATCCGCTCGCAGCGCCCCCCGGCCGCGCCGACAATTTCGCCTGGCCGCCGCGCGGGGCGGGGGCGAATCCACCGGCGGCTGCGCCTGCGCCTGCTGCGGCGCCTGCCGCTGCCGCGCATTGATTTTTGTTCCTACTGCTTCCGACGCCAGAGCGCTGCTCTGGTTCCGTCGCCTCACCGCGGCAGCAGCGACGCCCCCATCAAAAATTTATCCACCGCGTGCGCGGCTTGGCGGCCTTCGCGGATCGCCCAGACGACGAGCGATTGGCCGCGGCGCATGTCGCCGGCGGTGAAGACTTTGTCGAGCGAGGTTTTGTAGTCCTCGGTCGAGGCCGCGATGTTGCCGCGGCGGTCGAGGGCGAGATTTAGATCTTTGATCATGCCGTCGTGCACCGGATGCACGAAGCCCATGGCGAGCAGCACGAGGTCGGCGTCAAGCTCGAACTCGGTGCCCGGCATCGGCTTGAATTTGTCGTCGACGCGCGCGCAATGCAGCTTCGCCACCGCGCCGTTCGTGCCGGAGAACCGCGTCGTCATCACGGCGAAATCGCGCGCCGCGCCTTCCTCGTGGCTTGACGAGGTACGCAGCTTGAGCGGCCAGTCGGGCCAGGTCAGCGCCTTGTTCTCGCGCAGCGGCGGCTCCGGCAGGATCTCGAAGTTCGCCACCGAGGCTGCGCCTTGGCGGAACGCGGTGCCGATGCAGTCGGAACCGGTGTCGCCGCCGCCGATGACGACGACGCGCTTGCCGTCGGCCAGGATCGGCGCGGCGCCGTCGCTCGGCTCGCCCGAGACGCGGCGGTTCTGCTGCGGCAGATAATCCATGGCGAAATGGATGCCGCCAAGCTCGCGGCCGGGAATCGGCAGGTCGCGGCCCTTTTCGGCGCCGCCGGTCAGCACCACGGCGTCGTGCCCAGCGACGAGTTTTTGCGCGTCGACGTTGACGCCGACATAGGCGCCATAGTGAAAGATCACGCCCTCGGCCTGCATCTGCGCGACGCGGCGGTCGACGTGAATCTTCTCCATCTTGAAGTCGGGAATGCCGTAGCGCAAAAGTCCGCCGGCCTTGGCGTACTTCTCGTAGACGTGCACCTCATGGCCGGCGCGCGCCAATTGCTGCGCGCAGGCAAGCCCCGCCGGCCCCGAGCCGACGATCGCGACCTTTTTTCCCGTCTTCGTCGCCGGCAGCTCGGGTTTAAGCCCCTGCGCGATGGCGCGGTCGGCGATGGCGCATTCGATCGATTTGATGGTGACCGGGTTCTCGTCGATGTTGAGCGTGCACGAGGCCTCGCATGGCGCCGGGCAGACTCGCCCGGTGACCTCGGGAAAATTGTTGGTCGAATGCAGATTGCGCGCGGCCTCGTCCCAATCGCCGTTGTAGACGAGGTCGTTCCAATCAGGGATCTGATTGCTGACCGGACAGCCCGGCGTGCCGGGCGTGAGCGCACCGGTGCCCATGCAATAGGGCACGCCGCAATTCATGCAGCGCGCGGCCTGGGTGACGTACTCCTGCTCGGCTAACGGCAGCACGAACTCGCCCCAATGGCGCACGCGCTCGGCGACCGGCTCGTAGTCGCGGTCCTCGCGTTCGTAGTCGAGAAAGCCGGTAATCTTGCCCACGCGCTACTCTACTCCGCCGCGATGGCAGCGGCTTTCAGTTCGTTGAGAGCGCGGCGATATTCGACCGGCATGACTTTGCGGAATTTCGGATACCAGGCGCCCCACTCGGCCAGGATTTTGGCCGCAACATTGGACCCGGTAAAGCGGGCATGGCGCGCGATCAGGTGGTGCAGGCGCTGCGCGTCGAACGCGCCCAGATCGCCCATCACATCGACGCGGCCGTGTGCTTCGAGATCGTGCGAGTGATGGAAGATGCGGGCGTTGACGTCCTCCTCGCCGGGCATCGGCTCGAGCGCGACCATGGTGAGGTTGCAGCGCGAGGCGAACGTGCCGTCGTCGTCGAGCACGTAGGCGACGCCGCCCGACATGCCGGCGGCGAAATTGCGCCCGGTGCGGCCGAGCACCACCACGACGCCGCCGGTCATGTATTCGCAGCAATGGTCGCCGGCGCCCTCGATCACCGCGATGGCGCCGGAATTGCGCACCGCGAAGCGCTCGCCGGCGACGCCGCGGAAATAGCATTCGCCCTCGATGGCGCCGTACAGCACCGTATTGCCGATGATGATCGACGTCTCGGGAACGATGCCCGCGTCGGCCGGCGGCCGCACGATCAAGCGGCCTCCGGAAAGGCCCTTGCCGACATAGTCGTTGGCGTCGCCGACGAGATCGAAGGTGACGCCGCGCGCTAAAAACGCGCCAAAGCTTTGGCCGGCGGTGCCGATGAACTGCGCCATGATGGTGTTGTCGGGCAGGCCCTCATGGCCGTAGCGCTTGGCGATCTCGCCGGACAACATCGCGCCGGTGGTACGGTCGGTGTTGCGGATCGGCAGCGCGATGCGCACCGGCGTGCCGCGCTCCAGTGCGGCTTGCGACTGCGCGATCAGCTCGCGATCGATGATGCGGTGGATTTTGTGGTCCTGCCGCTCGCAATTGTAGATCGCGACGCTTCCCGGCACGTCCGGCTTGGTGAACAGTTTCGAGAAATCGAGCCCGTTCGCCTTGGCGTGGGCGATCAGCTTGACGCGATCGAGCATGTGCATCTGGCCGATCATCGCGTCGAAGGTGCGGTAGCCCATCGCCGCCATCAGCTCGCGCACCTCTTCGGCGACGAAGAAGAAATAATTGATGACGTGCTCGGGCTGGCCCTTGAAGCGCTTGCGCAGCACCGGGTCCTGGGTGGCGACGCCGACCGGACAGGTGTTGAGATG
>JASHXZ010000528.1 GCA_030043285.1 Xanthobacteraceae bacterium
CTGCCTGATGCAGAAGGAGCTGGACCGCCGCAACGGACGCAACACGGCGGGCTTTGTCACCGGCTATCGCGGCTCGCCGCTCGGCGGCCTCGACACGCAGTTTCTGCGCGCCCGCAAATTTCTTGAAGCGAGCAATGTCCGCTTTCAGGGCGGCATCAACGAGGATCTTGCGGCGACCGCGGTGTGGGGCTCGCAGCAGGCCGAATTGCGCGGCGAGGGCAAGTACGACGGCGTGTTCGCCATGTGGTACGGCAAGGGCCCGGGCGTCGACCGCACCGGCGACGTGTTCCGCCACGCCAATCTCGCCGGCACGTCGAAATACGGCGGCGCGCTGGCGCTGATGGGCGACGACCATACTGCCGAATCCTCGACCACGGCGCACCAATCCGAATATCACTTCATCGACGTGATGATCCCGGTGCTCCATCCCGCCGGCGTGCAGGAGGTGCTGGATTACGGCCTCTACGGCTGGGCCATGTCGCGCTTTACCGGCGCCTGGGTGGCGCTGAAGACGATGCACGAGACCATCGAGTCGACGGCCGCCATCGACGCCAGCTTCGAACGCGTCAATATCGTTACGCCGGCCGACTTCATCATGCCGGAGGGCGGGCTCAACATCCGGCTGAACGATCCGGTCCTGACCCAGGAAGCGCGCCTGCACGACTACAAGCGCGACGCCATGCTGGCCTTCGTGCGCGCCAACAAGCTCAACCGCACCATCACCTCGGGCGGCCGCGACGCCAAGCTCGGCATCATCACCACCGGCAAGAGCTATCTTGACGTGCGCCAGGCGCTCGACGAGCTCGGCATCGACGAGGTCAAGTGCAACGCGCTCGGCATCCGGCTCTACAAGGTCGGCTGTGCGTGGCCGCTGAGTCGGTCCGAGTTGCAGGAGTTCGCCGCAGGCCTCGATCTGATCATCGTGGTCGAGGAGAAGCGCTCGCTGATCGAGGTGCAGGTGCGTGAGGAGCTGTACGGCACCGCCAATCAGCCGCTCTGCATCGGCAAGAAGGACGAAGCCGGCAATTGGCTGTTCCCCGTCAAGGGCGCGCTCGATCCCAACGACGTTGCGATCTGCATCGGCGAGCGCTTGCTCAAGCTCGGCCGCGGCAATGACGACATCGCGCAACGCGTGGCGCGAATCAAAGAGTTTCAGCGCATCGCCGCCGAGACCAAGGATGTGGCGCAGCGTATTCCGTATTTCTGTTCCGGCTGCCCGCATAACAGCTCCACCGTAGTGCCGGAGGGCATGCGCGCCTATGCGGGCATCGGCTGCCATTACATGGCGCAGTGGATGGACCGCTCGACGCTCGGCTTCACCCACATGGGCGGCGAGGGCGCCAACTGGGTCGGCGAGGCGCCGTTCTCCAAGCGTCCGCATGTGTTTCAGAACATCGGCGACGGCACCTACAATCATTCCGGCTACATGGCGATCCGCGCCGCGATCGCCTCCAACACCAACATCACCTATAAGATCCTGTTCAACGACGCGGTGGCGATGACCGGCGGCCAGGCCAATGACGGCGGCCTGACCGTGCCGCAGGTCGCGCGCCAGGTCGCCGCCGAAGGCGCCAAGCGCGTCGTCGTGGTCACCGATCAGCCGGACAAATATCCGCGCAGCACGCAGTGGCCGGCGGGCCTGACGATTCACCACCGTGACGAGCTTAACGCGGTACAGAAGGAGCTTGCCGTGATTCCCGGCGTCACGGTGCTGATCTACGATCAGACCTGTGCGGCGGAAAAGCGCCGCCGCCGCAAGCGCGGCACGTTCCCGGACCCCGACAAGCGCGTCATTATCAATGAATTGGTGTGCGAGGGTTGCGGCGATTGCGGCGTGCAGTCGAATTGCGTGTCGGTGCAGCCGCTCGAGACCGAGTGGGGCCGCAAGCGCACCATCGATCAATCGAGCTGCAACAAGGACTTTTCTTGCGTCAAAGGTTTTTGCCCGTCGTTCGTTACCGTGCACGGCGCCAAGCTGAAAAAGGGCGTCGGCGTCGCCGCCGATCACGATCTGCCGCCGCTGCCCGAACCGAAGCTGCCGGCGATTACGCAGACCTACAACATCATCGTCCCCGGCGTCGGCGGCACCGGCATCGTCACCACCGGCGGCATATTGGGGATGGCGGCCTATCTCGAGGGCCGCGGCATCGGCGTGCTCGACATGGCGGGGCTCGCGCAAAAGGGCGGCGCGGTGTTCAGCCACATCCGCATCGCCGAAAGCCCGGACATGATCCACGCCATCCGGGTCGCCGCCGGCCGCGCCGATCTGGTGCTCGGCGGCGACATCGTGGTCACCGGCACCCGCAAGGTGCTCGCCGCCGTCAAGCATGGCGCTACCGAAGTCGTGGTCAACACCGCCGAGTTTCTGCCCGGCGAATTCACCCGCAACGCCGATTTCTCGCTGCCGACCGAACGGCTCAAGCGCGCCATCGTGGCCGACGCCGGGCGCGACAAGACGCATTTCATCGACGCTTCCGCGATTGCCGCGGCGCTGTTCGGCCAGTCGATCGGCGCCAACATGTTCTTGGTCGGCTACGCGTATCAGCTCGGCACCATTCCGCTTTCGGCGGCTTCCATCGAGCGGGCGATCGAGCTCAACGGCGAAGCGGTGGCGATGAACAAGGCCGCCTTCCACTGGGGCCGCCACGCCGCCGCCAATCCGGATGCGGTCGCGAAATTGGCAAAGCCGGGTCCGGCGATGTCGAGCGACGCGCGGCGTCTTTCCGAATCGTTCGACGAGATGGTGGAGCGGCGCGCGGCTTTTCTCACCGCCTATCAGAACGCCGCGTACGCGGCGCGCTATCGGCAATGGGTCGACAATGCGAAAGCCGCCGAAGCGACGCGCGCGGCGGGCAAATGCGGCCTTGCCGAGGCGGTAGCGCGCTATCTGTTCAAGCTGATGGCCTATAAGGACGAGTACGAGGTGGCGCGGCTCTACACCGACGGCGCCTTTGGCAAGCAGGTCGAGGCCGAGTTTGGCGGCGACCATCTGCGCTTCGAATTTCACCTGGCGCCGCCCTTGTTCGCGCGGCGCGACAAGACGACCGGACTGCCGCGCAAGATCAGCCTCGGCCCGTGGATGCTGCCGGTATTCCGCCTGCTCGCGAAACTCAAAGGTTTACGCGGCACACCGTTCGATCCGTTCGGACGAACGCTCGAGCGTCGCACCGAGCGCAGGCTGATCGCCGATTACGAGGCGATGCTCGGCGAGGTGCTTGCGGCGCTTCGCCCCGAGAATCACCACCTCGCGGTCGGGCTTGCGGCGATCCCCGAAAAGATCCGCGGTTTCGGCCACGTCAAGCAGCGGCATCTCGCCACCGCCAAGGCCGACGAGGCGGCGCTGTTCGAACAATTCCGCACCGGCGCGCCGGTCCTGCTCAAGGCCGCGGAATAGGCGTTTTTAGCGCCGATCATTGGACGCATGCC
>JASHXZ010000529.1 GCA_030043285.1 Xanthobacteraceae bacterium
GCCGGCCCTGATCGTTTCCGGCCTGATGCTGGGCGCGCTCTGGCTGTTCATCTCGGTATACATCCGGCAAGTCGAGAACTTCGCCGGCGCGATGAATTTCGTGATGTTCCCGATGTTCTTTTTTTCGTCGGCGCTCTATCCGCTGTGGAAGTTGCAGCAGAGCGGTTCGGCGTGGGTGTACTACGTGGCGCTTGCCAATCCGTTCACCTACGCGGTGGAGCTGATCCGGTTTGCGCTGTACGGCCAGTTCGAAGCGACCTCGGCTGCGGTCGTGATCGGTTCGACCGCATTGTTTTTCCTCCTCGCCGTTATTGGCTACAATCCGCAGCGCGGCATGATCCGCCGGACTGCGCAGGCGCAGCCCGCGTAAGACAAAAGAGGCGGGTCCTAGCCATACGCTGCGGCGGCCCGCAGCTTGTCGCGAATGACGGCAAGTTCCGCAGCGGACCGCGGGCTGCGCGGGCGCTCGATAGGGACATCTGCGATCACGCGCGCTGGAGACCGCGACAGCAGAAATATCCGGTCGGCGAGACCAATCGCCTCCTCGATACTGTGCGTGACCAAGAGCGTGGTGGTCGGCCGGCGCGAAACGAGCTCGATGAGCTCGGCGCGCAGCTTTTCCACCAGGGCAGCATCGAGGGAAACAAAGGGCTCGTCGAGCGCCAGCAGCTCGGGCTCAAACGCAAACGCGCGCGCCAAGGCGACGCGGCGGGCGAGGCCGAGCGATAATTCGCCGGGATAATGGCGCCGGTGAGCGGCGAGCCCGAGCGTCGCGAACAGCGCACTCAAGGTCGCCTCGCCCGCTTGCGGCGCGGCCAGGCGGACATTGTCTTCGACGGTGCGCCAGGGCAGCAGCCGGGGTTCCTGAAAGACGACGCCAAGCCTCCCGTGCGTGGGTCGCGTAACGCTGCCGTCGAAATCTCGATCGAGACCGACAATGATCCGCAGCAGCGTCGTCTTGCCGCACCCCGAAGGCCCGACGACGGCTGCGACTTCGCCACTCGACAGCGACAACGATATCTCGCCGAGCACGTGCAGGCGCCCGCCGGATGCCGCGCGATAGGACTTGTGCCTGATATGAAGTTCAAGCCGGCCTGATCCGCCAGCGGGAGACGCGTCGTTCAAGCGGCTGCACCAGGAATGTTTCAATCGCCAGCATGACGATGACGAAGGTCAATGCATAGGCCAAGATACGAGTTACGTCGAATAATTGGAACGCGACGCCGATTTCGAAACCGACCCCGTTGGGCCGACCGAGCAGCTCGACGATCAGCACGATCTTCCATACCAGCGACAGGCCGGAACGGGTTGCCGCAGCCAGGTAGGGAGCGAGCTGCGGCATGGTCACGTGGCGCAGCCGCGTCCAGCCGCTCATGCGAAACACCGTGGCCATTTCGTCGAGCGAAGGATCGAGCGCCCGCGCACCCTCCCGGACCGTGACGATGGCAATCGGCAGCTTGTTCAGGGCGACAGCAATAAGCGCCGCGACCTCCGTCAATCCGGCCCAAATATAAGCGAGCACGATGATCACCAGTGCGGGCAGGTTGAGCAGTACGACGAGCCATGGGTCGGCAAGTCGATCGATGACGGCTATTCGGCCCATGGCGAGGCCGATCACGGTGCCGAACACCATCGCAATCGTGAACGCCGCCGCAACGCGCAGCAGCGTCACCGCGAGGTTGAACCCGAGCGCGCCTGAGCGCGCCTCATGAACGATGGCGAGGGCGACTGTCTGCGGCGCAGGCAGGAGCCGCGGACCGACCAGATGCGAGCCGGCCAGCCATATCGCAAGCAGCAGCACGACGGAGCCCAGTCGCAGCGCTACGTTCATTCGCTTGGGCCTGCCGTGTAAAACGTGCCGGGGGCGAGCTGTGAAGCCGGGCCCACGAGGTCGGGCCCGCCGAGGCGCGCCAGCACCTTGTAGAGCGCTTGCGCATCGGCGATCTCGTCGGCCAGCGGCCGGGTGGGAAGTCCTTCGGCATAGCGCCGGCGATAGACATCGAGTGCGGCCTGATCGGTGGCGCCGATACGGGGGCCGAGCCGCTGCCATTCGGCGGGCGAACTCGCGAGGATTTTCTTTGCTTGCTGGGTCACGGAGAAGAAGCGGTCGAGGAGCGCGTGGTGACGTTCCGCCCAGCCGCCATGAAACACGTAGCCGACCATCGGCACCGGTCCGGCCGCGCCGAGCCGCTTCATGACGTCTGCCATACTGATCGCGCGCCGCATGCCCTGAGCCTCGAGGCGGGCGCAAAAATTCCAGAACGTCAGCGTAGCGTCGGTTTTGCCTTGCAACAGCATCGCGGAGAGGAGCGGCGGCGCGCCATAGGAGATGGTGGCTTGCGACTTGAGGTCGACCCCGGACTGTTGCGCCAACGCTTGGAGCAACAACCAGCTTTTGTCGAGCGGACCGCCGGCGACGCCGAGCCTTTTGCCCTTGAGATCGCCGAGATCTTTGATCGGCGAGTTGTCCGGGGCCATGACAGCGCCGAGCGTGCTCGAATAAGGATAGAACACGAGGTCATCGCCGAGCGCGCGCTCGCGCGCCACCCAGAGCCAATCCGACAAGATCAGGTCGGCTGAGCCGCCTTTGAGCGCGATCTGGCCGGCCTCGGTGCTGGCAAGCTCCGTTACATCGAGATTTAAATCGGCTTGCCGGTCGAGGCCATGAGCTCGGATGATCTCCAGCTCCCATGCCAGCGTGCCGGTTTTCTGGGCGGCGATGCGAAGCGTGTCAGCGGCATGCGCGATCGATGATCCCACGCACAGCAACGCGGCGAGCACGAGCGGCATCGCCAGCACGCGCCCAAGACGCAAACGCATACGCCGGAAGATCCCGCAGTTTTGTGGCAGCGCGCTCATCGCATAGGGCCGTCCGGGACTCTGACACGCGATTTCTGATGGGCGCGGTATGAATACGGTATATCGCGTTGGCAGGCCCGCAGGGCGACCACGTCGTCGTGATGGGGCGACAGATGGCAGACCGGATCGGCAGCCTGCGCGTCGCCCGTGATGGCGAAAGCCTGGCAGCGGCAGCCGCCGAAATCGATGTCGCGCCGCGCGCAGCTGCGACACGGCTCCTTCATCCACGCGATGCCGCGGAACGCGTTGAATGCCGGCGAATTCGCCCAGATGTCGGCAAGCGAATGATCCCGCACCGACCAGAACTCAAGGCCGGGTATGGATTCGGCGGCATGACACGGCAGCACTTTGCCTGCCGGCGTCACGTTCAGCGACCGCCTGCCCCAGCCGCCGACGCAGGGTTTCGGAAAGCGGGCATAATAATCGGGAATGACCGCGTCGATGACGATCGCGCCGTGATGCTGCTTTCGCAGTTCCTCGACGACTTGGCTGGCGCGCGCCGTCTGCTCGGCGGTCGGCAGCAGCGCGTCGCGATTGCGCAGCGCCCAGCCATAATATTGTACATGCGCGATCTCGACGCGGCTCGCGCCGTGGCGGATTGCCAGTTCGACCATGGCGCCGATGCGGTCGACATTGGCCCGATGGACGACGACATTGACGGTCAACGGAATTTTCAGCCGCACGACTTCGGCAGCCAATTCCTTCTTGCGTGCAAATGCGCCTTGGTAACCGGCGATGTGGTCGGCCGAAACCGGCTCGCTGTCCTGGATCGAAATCTGCACGTGATCCAAGCCGGCATCGGCGAGCCTGGCGAGCGTTGCCGGCGTGATGCCGATCGCCGACGTAATCAGATTGGTGTAGAGCCCGCTGGAATGCGCCGCAGCGGTGATTTCGACAAGGTCGCGGCGCGCTCCCGGCTCGCCTCCGGAGAGATGGACCTGCAAGACGTTGAGTGCTGCCGCCTCGCGAAATATGCGGGCCCAAGTCTGCGTATCAAGCTCGCTCTCGCGCGGATCAAGCGCCAGCGGATTGGAGCAATAGGGGCAGCCGAGCGGACAGCGATGAGTGAGTTCGGCAAGCATGCCGATGGGGCCATGAAACGAAGCTATCCCCGCGCCGCTCGCCGGCTCCGGGCTGCTGGTTTCATTTCCTTTGGGTCGCAAATCGTCCGTCATCAGACTTCAAAGTTCCAGCAGCTTCTTTTCAGCGAGGCCTTGGAGCAGGCCGGAGACGTCCGCAAGGATTTGATCGCGCGGGGCGGCATAGCTCTTCGCCAGATCGTCGACGATTGAATCAAGCGTCGCTTCGCCGGTGCAGCGTTTGAGAATCTCGGTGGCTGTCGGGTCGGCCTTGAAAATCCGCTCTGGCGCAAGCAGCACCCAGCCGCCGTGCGCCTCATTGTGCACCAGGCGCACGCCACGCGGCAGCCGCGGGCGCGATTGCCCCGAAATGGCTGGCGCGGTGGCGCTCATTGCCGATCCCCTTGCGGTGGTGCAAAGGCCCCGGGCGGAACATGTCCTGGTGCAACATAAGCGTGATATAGAGCATCCAACATCGCCCACAACACGTCGCACTTGAATTCGAGCGCGCGGAGTACGCTGTCCTGAGCGTCGGCGGTCAAAGCGTTGGCCTTGACATAATCGAGGGCGAAGCGAGAGTCGCGCTCCGCTTGCGGTGGACGCTGCGAAAAATAGGCCAGCGTCTGCGCACTCACGAAGTCGTAGTTGTTGAGCATGCCCTCCAGGCGTTCGCTGATGATCTGCGGCGAGAACAGCTCGGTCAGCGACGACGCTATCGCTTCAAGCAGCGTCTTCTCGCGCACGAAATGGACATACGCATCGACCGCAAATCGGGTCGCCGGCAGCAAGCCGCGCAACGAAACCACATAATCGCGGTCGATCTGCAAGCCGTCGGTCAGCATCAGCCAGCGCGCTATGCCGCCTTCGCCCTTGCGTTCGCCGTCATGGTCGATCAGCCGGCTGCGCCACTCGCGGCGGATATCGGAATCCAGACACCGCGCAATCAAACCCGCATCCTTCACCGGAATCATCGCTTGATAATAGTAACGATTGAGCGCCCAGGCCTGCACCTGGGCCTTGCTGCACTTGCCGCCATGAAGAAGTTTATGGAACGGATGCAGCCGGTGATATCGGGTGGCGCCGATCTGACGCAGACGCGCTTCCAACTCGGCCGGCGACAGAGCGCTCACAATGATATCTCCATGCCGTCTTGAGCGACTTCAAAACCGGCGGCTTCGACCTTCAATCGCTGCGGTGAGCCGTCGACCAGAATCGGATTGGTATTGTTGATGTGCGTCAGGATGCGACGGCCGCTCAGGCCGCCGAGCTGCGCCAAGGTGCCGTCGGCGCCATCGAGCGGCATATGGCCCATCCGCCGCCCGGTTTTCGTTCCAGTGCCGTTGACGATCATCTCGCGGTCATCAAACAATGTGCCGTCGAAAAGCACCACATTGGCGCGCTGCAAGCGCTCCAATAAAGGCTGCGTCGTGGCCGCGGCGCCGGGAACGTAGACGAGGCGCGCGTCGTCGCTGATAATCTCTACTCCAACATTGACCCCGGTCTCTGCCGCAAGCTCCGGATCGTCGGTTTCGAGATAAAGCGGCGCCTTGCCCGGTACGGTGAACAATTCGGCTTGCAGGCCATTCGGCAGCGCGAAGGCTTGCGCCAGCGCGACCGGCCGCCTCTGCACGACGTCCGCGGCGAGAACGTCGAATATCGGGTTGTCCTCGATTGCGGCCAGCGTTTCGGCGGTGGCGTACACCGCGAAGCCGCCACGCTCGCGCAGTGTGAGTAGCCCCGCGACTTGGTCGACCTCGGCTCCGGTCAGGACCACGCCGCTGATCGGGCTGCCGCGCGGTGTGCCCTGGGGCCGCAGCGCCGGCGTCGCCTGAATCTGCGCCCGTAAGTCCGGCGAGGCATTGAGCAAGACCCAGTCGCGGCCGTCCGTTGACACGGCGACGCTCGCCTGGGTCCGCGGCCTGACCCTGGGGTCACCTTCCCAGGCAAGTCGACATGTCCGGCACCGGCAATTCCATTGCGGAAAGCCGCCCCCAGCCGCTGCGCCGAGAACGATGGCATTCAGGTGAGCCATTGGGGGTCCGACAGCGTGTCCGGTACTCAGAATTCCGCCGGCAGATAGCCGTTGATTTCGAGCCCGATACATACCTCGACAAGAATAGGGGCTGTCCAAGCCATGGCTTCCCTCCTTTAGTCCCATTTTCCGCCGATTTGCCTATGGGAGCGGCCGCAGCCGGCCCGGGCGTGGCTATCAGTAAATCGTCGCAGCCAGGCCGATACAAGAGCTTTTCTCGGCGATCGATGTGGCTTCGATTTTCCCCTGACCGGGGGTTCTCGCCGATGCGAGCCATAGTAGTATCGGGCTGGGAATCGGCGTGCACGGCCGGTGGAGTCTATCGCGCCTGCGAAACCTCAGGGGAGGATAAATGTACAAGACGTTGATCATCGTGAGTGCAATCTTGATTGCCTCTTTCGAAACGGCGTCCGCCCAGGACGCCCAGAAGGGCGAGATAGTCTTTCATTTCTGCCTGCCGTGTCATTCGATCGGTCCAGGTGCGCAGACCAAGGTCGGCCCCGAACTCAACGGCCTCGACGGCCGCCACTCCGGCAGCGTCCCTGGCTTCGACTATTCGGATGCCAACAAAAAGTCAGGCATCGTCTGGAACGAAGCGAATTTCAAGAAGTATATCCATGATCCCCAAGCGATGGTGCCGGGCACAAAAATGATTTTCCCGGGTGTCAAGGACGACCAGCAAGTCAACGATCTGTGGGCTTATGTTTCACAGTTCAATGCCGATGGAAGCACCAAGAAATAGTTCGGCGTGCGGCGCGACGTCCATCGGCAGAAAGGTGAATTTATTCGACCTTTCGCTTCAAAGGCGATAAGTTTTGCCGCGCAGGGCGCCCCACGGCGTTGTTGCCGATCGACGAAGCGGGTCAGCCGACTTTGGTCCGCTCTCGATAAGATCATATCCTTTTTGCTCGTCGTCTTCAGAAGCCGGAGCGCACCTCAAATGCGGCCGAGCTCGAAGCCTTCCCCTCCGAAGGTAGAGGTCAGGGGTGAGAAACCCTTCGGGCCTTGGCGCATTTGGTAACCAGATCATTAACGCAAGTGCAATAATTGTGTCGGACGATGCGGCGCTCCGACGAGGAATGAACTCGCTTCATGGCACCGGTCGATTCAGTTCAGTCTTTCGAAGCCCGCCTGTCGCTCTACGCGCTGGACGATCGGTCCCGCCGCATTCTCGCGGAAGCCTGGCCGGTGATCGCGCCCAGCCTGGAAGGCGCCATCGATCACATCATTGCAGCGGCGGGCCGGCTGCCGGGCATCGGCGTGGCGATCGCGCAGAACGTGGTCATGCTCAAAAAGCTCGAACTGGCGCATCTGCATGCGCTGCTTGGCGGCAAGCTCGACCAGCATTACGCCGAATCGTGCCGCACTACGGTGCTACAGGAAGCTGCCATCGGGCTCGATGCGCGCATCCGCAGCACGGCCGGCAGTTACGCTTTCAGGGCGGCGCTCGACGCGCTGGCGCGCAAGCACCGGCTTTCGCCAGCCCGGTTGGTTGAGCGCGCCAAGGTCGTATCGCAGGTGATCAGCTTCGACGTCGCCAATGCGATGACGCTGCACCGGCAGGCGCGCGAGCAGGCGACGCTCGATCGGCGCAAGGTGCTCGACGAGGCGATCGGCGATTTCGCCGACGCGATCGGCGAAGTGGTGGAGGCGATCAAGGAAACTTCGGCTTCGCTCACTGCGACTTCGCAAACATTGAACCAGGCCGCCGACGACACGCGCGGCCGCATGACGGCGGCATCGTCGGCGTCGGCCGAGACGGCGCGCCGCATGGACGCCACCGTCACCGCCACCGAGGAATTGTCCGGATCGATCGAGGAGATCGGCCGTCAGGCGGCACGCGGCCTTAACATGGCGCAATCCGCCGTCAGCGACGCCGAACGCAGTCAAACCGCCATCCGCTCGCTGGATGCAGCCGCCGAGCGCATCGGCTCGGTGGTTGAGGCCATTTCGGCCATTGCGGCGCAGACCAACCTGCTGGCGCTCAATGCCACGATCGAGGCGGCGCGCGCCGGCGAAGCCGGCCGCGGCTTTGCCGTGGTGGCTGCCGAGGTGAAGACGCTGGCCAATCAGACTGCGCGCGCCACTGAGGATATTTCGCGCCAGGTCGCCGCCATTCAGGAGGCGACCAAGCGCTCGGTCGAGGAGATCGCCTCGATCGGCCGCGCGATCGGCGAACTCTCCGGCGTGTCGACCAGCATCGCCACCGCCGTCGAGCAGCAAAGCGCCACGACCCGCAGCATCGCTGAAAGCATTCATGGCGCGGCCGACCACACCGAGCGGGCCTCGGCTGAAATCGAAACGGTCGAGCATGCCGTCGCGCTGGGCGCGACCGCGGTCGGCGACATCACGGCGTGGACCGCACGACTTTCCGCACGCGCGAAAGATTTGGAAGCCAAGGTCGCGACGTTCTTTTCCCGCGTCCGCGCCGCGTGACAATTGGCGCTGCCGAACAGACATCAATCGTTAGCGCAAGGTAAATCTTAATTTTAAGCAAATTGCCGGCGCCGAATTACGCGGCTCTGAATTCGCAACCGCTCATTGCAGTTAATAATCGCTAAAGTGTTCCTTGTCACATTTCAGTTACCCGCATTTTCTTTTGGGGCGATACGTCATGTCTGGCTATAGGGCAAAGTCCAACCGCCGGTTCGGGGCAGGCCACCTGCTCGCCGCTGCCGCAACCGCCTTGCTGTGCTGCTTCGCCGCAAGCGCCGCACAGGCGCAGAGCGGCAAGCCATTGAAGCTTGGCTACATCCTTTCGAGGAATTCGCAACTCGGTGCCGGAGCCGACGTGTTCGCCGCTGAGGTCGCCAAGCGCACCAATGGCCGCTACCGCATCGAGCAATATCCGGACTCGGCCCTGGGCGGCGAAGTCGAAATGCTCAAGGCCGTGCAATTGGGCACGGTCGATCTGGCGTTCATTACCGGGGCGCCGCTGCCGAACTTCCTGGCGGATATCGGCGTGTTCAACATCCCATTCCTGTTCCGCGACCTGCATCACGCCCACGCGGTGCTCGATGGTCCAATCGGGCAATCGTACCTGGCCAAGTTCCGCGCCAAGGACCTCGTCGCCCTGGCGTGGGGCGAAAATGGCATGCGGCATCTCACAAACTCCCGGCGCGAGATACGCACGCCTGAAGACCTCAGGGGGCTGAAACTGCGGGTTCCGCAGTCGGATGTGATGCTTGCGGGCTTCAAGGCGCTGGGCGCGGACGTCAAGCCTCTGGCATTCCCGCAGCTGTACGGCGCCCTCCAATCGGGAGAGTTTGACGGACAAGAGAACCCCATCGCCACGATCCAGTCTTCGAAGTTCTATCAGGTGCAGAAATATCTCACTCTCAGCGGCCATGTGTATGATCCGGCCATTCTGTTCATGTCGGTCGACGGCTTTGATGATCTTTCGGCCGACGATAAGAAATCTTTCATCGAATCCGCAAAGCTCGCAGGACAAGCGTCCCGCGAGTTTGCCGCCGCCGCCGAGAAAAATGGCGTCGCTGAACTGGCAAAGTCGGGCATGAAAGTGGTTACGGATGTGGATCGGACAAAGTTCGCTGCCGCCATGGCGTCTGCCAATGATATTTTCGCTCAGAAGTTCGGCGGCGACCTCATCAACCAGATCAGGCAGTATCCCGAGTAGCCCCGCCTGAGACGGCCGAGCGCGACAGTGAGGCGCCTCAACTTGCTTGTCCGGCTTGATCGCCTGTCGATCCCGCAACGCGTATTCGGCGGGATGGGCATCATTCTGCTATTGTTGGTTGCGCTTTCGATCAATTCCTGGCGCACGATAACCGACGTTCACCAAAACGCCGACTACGTCAACGCGAGCGTGACCGAGACGGCGGCGGTCACCCTGTTTGCGGCCCAGGTCAGCGAGACGCGCGCCCTGGTGACGCAGTATGCGCTGTCCGAAAACGACAGCGATTTGCGGGCCGCGCAACGCTCGTTGGGGCTGCTGCCAGATGAGATCAGCTCCATTACGAAGGCTTATGCGTGGAGCCAATCCGAACGCACCAGCGTTGAAAAGCTACAGGGGCTTGCGGATCACTACCGCAAGTCCGTGATTGGGACGATCGAGGCGATCAACGCGCGGCGGGCTCATGCGACAGATCTTCTGGAAGCGGCAACCGAGCTGAACACGACGGTCGCGGCAATCGTCGAAACCCTGGCTCACGACGCTGCCAACGCGGGTGCGTTGGATGATGCTATCCGATTGATGGAGGCATTCCACAGCAGCAATGCCAGCGCCACCCGTTTTCTCGCCTCGCGAAACCCCGCAGATTCCGACACCACCCGCGTCGATATTCAAGCGATGAATCGCGCCGTCGAGGCGCTGCGGACGCGGGGCGTCGACAATCGCCGCGTTCAACGTTTCCTAAAAGCGATGGCCGAGCCGCTGCAGCAATACGGCAAGGCGGTCGAGGGCCTGATCGCGGCTACCGAACAATTTGCGCGCGCGGGAGTAGATCGAGGCGCGGCTGCTGCGGCTCTGATAGATGCAGCGGACCACCTTCGCCTGACGGCCACCAAAGCACAGATCGGCACGGTTGGCGGGATGATGAGCGCGGTGACGTCGGCGCGTCATATCGTTTCCATCGCCTCGGCGTTGGCCATTATTGTGGGTCTCGTTCTGGCATTCGTTATCGGCCGGGGCATCGCCCGGCCGATCCAGCAAATTACCAGCGTCATGCGCGAGCTCGCGGGCGGGCGGATAGACGTTGTGATCCCCTATTTGGGGCAGAACAACGAAATCGGCGGCATGGCCGAAGCCGTGCGGGTCTTCAGGGACAATAAAATCAACGCCGATCGGCTGACCGTGGAGAGCGAGACGGAACGGCGTAACAAAGAGCAGCGCACCAAGAGCCTGGAAGAACTCAATAGCCGTTTCGAAGCCACGGCCACAGCGCTCACCGTTACGCTGGCGTCTGCTGCCGCCAGTTTGAAAGACAGCGCCGAAGTGATGTTCGCCACAACCGAGCGGGCGGGGGAAAGATCGGGAAACGTCAAGACGGCCGCGCAACAGGCCTCCGCCAACATCGAATCCGTTGCCCACGCGGCGGAAGAGCTTTCGTCATCGATCGAGTCGATCAGTGACAGCGCCACGAGTTCATCGGTTCTTTCGACGCAGACCACGGAAAGCGCTCGTGCCACCAACCATGCGGTGCACGCCTTGGCCGAGGATACCCGCGAAATTGAGCGAGTCAGCAGCCTGATCAAGGCGATTGCGCAGCAAACGAACCTGTTGGCTCTTAATGCCACGATCGAAGCGGCCCGCGCCGGTCAAGCCGGCCGCGGCTTTGCGGTGGTTGCCAACGAGGTCAAGGCGCTCGCGGCACAAACGGGCAGAGCCACCGAAGAAATCGAGTCGCAAATTGCGAGGATCCAATCGGTGACCACCAAGGTGGTCACCGCGATCCAGGACATCGTCGCCAAAACGGGTGAAATGAACGAGATCGCGACGGCGGTAGCGGCCGCGGTGGATCAGCAGAGGGCGGCTACCCACACGATCGCGCAAAGTGCTCAGCTGGCGTTGTCGAGCGCTGTCGAAGCAGTGCACGCTGTCGGCAGTGTCGAGGAGGCCTCCACCGCCACAAAGAGTGAGGCCAACCAGGTTCTTGACGCGGCCAGCCGGCTGTCCCGGCAATCCGACGACCTTCGCGTCGAATTTGATAGGTTCATAGCGGGAGTCCGAGCGGCTTAACTCGCTCAGACGTGGCTGCGCAACTGGACGGTTGCGGCCGGGCGCGCATCATTGCACGCTGCCGGAAAGCGACAGCACGTCGACGATCGCGCACTGACAAGGTAGGTTGCCAAGCTGGCTGCCGGCTTCCCACCAGGTTTTTCGCGGGTGCAGGTTATGATCAATGGTCGTGCGCAAGCGTGGCTGGAGCATTTTCTGGGTGCGCATAAAGCGGTGGCAGGTACGGTCCATTCGCATTTCCGCTCAAAGGAGCAAACCGGCCTGAAATTGGTGGCCGCAGTGAATATTCCGGCCAAAGTGCAGGAGATCGTCGCGTGGGTGCCGCCCGGCAAGGGCATGGCCGGCCAGGCTCTGGTCCAGGGGGTGCCGATCCAGACATGTAACCTTAAAGACGATTCCTCAGGCGCAGTGCGCCCCGGCGCCAAAGCCGTGGATGCTCGAGCGGCCGTCGCCCTGCCCGTGAGGAGCGCGTCCGGGGAGATTTCGGCAATTGTGGGGATCGCCTACAACTACGAACATGTCTTTGATCCGCAAGAGCTCGCTCGCCTGCAAGAGGCGGCAGCCAGCATCGCCACAGAATTGTAATGGTTGCTGCAACGCCGCGTATTTGATCGGCGGCGCGCCGATACCCGGCAGTCTACTCCGCCGGTGCCTTCGGTTTCGGCTTGACGAAGGTGCGCTTGAGATTGTCCCACAGCTGAACCTTGGCGCCGTTGCGGTGCATGATCACGCTCTGCTGGCATACCGAAAGCGTGTTGTTCCAGGCC
>JASHXZ010000530.1 GCA_030043285.1 Xanthobacteraceae bacterium
TCCGCCGCGCGGCTGCCGGTGATGACGAGCCCGACGCATATCGTGCCGGTCTTTGTCGGCGACCCGGAGCGCTGCAAGGCGGCGAGCGATCTTCTTCTCGCCGAGCACGGCATCTACATCCAGCCGATCAATTATCCGACCGTGCCGCGGGGCACCGAGCGGCTGCGCATCACGCCGAGCCCGTACCACGACGATGCCCTGATCGACACGCTCGCCGAAGCGCTGGTCGACGTCTGGCAGCGCCTCGGTCTGCCGCTGAAAGAGAGCGCGCTGGCAGCGGAGTAAAGGCCGCTTCTGTTGATGTCATCGTCCGCGCAAGCGGATGGTCCAGCGCACACCGACGGTTAGTCGTTTACTGGATGCCCCGCTTTCGCTTTCGCGGAGCACGACAAATTGTGAATTGCCGAAGCGCGCTTGCCTACGCTACAGCCCCGCCGCTTTGCGCAGCGCCGCGTTGATACGCTCCTGCCAGCCGGGGCCTTCGGCCTGAAAGGCGTCGAGCACGTCGCGGTCGATACGCAGCGATACCATTTCCTTCGCGCCGGGCAGCGTCGGCGGCTTCGGCGCCGCTTCGACAGGCTTCGGCGCGGTCACCGCTTTAAAGGCCCGTTCGGCTGCGGCGCGCGGATCGCCGCGTGGATCGGTCGGTCGTCGACTCATGCGGCGATTGTAGCAAAGGCGCGTCGCGACAGCATCCTATTTTGTGGGTGAACCGCTAGTAGAGAGCACCGCGCGATCACCCTCTTGCGTGCTTGCGGCAGGCGATCCCGCCACGCAAAGTGCGCCGCTGCCTGCGATTCTGCATGCGGCCAAGGACAGACCAGAAAAGAGGGGATCATGAACCTGGTGAAGGCGGTGTTGATTGCCGCGGCTTGCGCGATCACCGTGACAAGCGCCGGTGCGGCCACGACCGACGACGTCAAGTGGATCAATCAATGCGTCAAGGACAACAAGGGCGACGCGCCCGATGGCGTCGTGCTCAAGTATTGCACCTGCATGAACAACAAGATGAGCGACAACGAGACCCAGTCGATCACGCAGTGGGAAAAATCGCACCCGACCGAGCGCGCGGCCTGCGATAAGGAAGCCGGCTGGAAATGATCGGCGTCAGCCGCCGCTCGTCGCCGCATCGCTGACCGCGCGCAACAGCGCGAGCAGCGCGTGGTTGAGCGGGGTGGCGATACCGCGGCGCTCTCCGGCCGCAACGATCGCGCCGGTGAGCGCCTCGACCTCCAGCGTGAGGCCGGCCAGTCGGTCGAAATACATCGAGGTGCCAAGCTCGCCCGAGAAGGTGAACAACGTGGCGAGCGCGCGCTGGGGTTCGTCGTCAGCGAGCCGCACGCCTTCGGCGCGCCCGACCGCGACGGCCTCGGCCAGAATGGCAAGGCAAAGCTCCTGGATTTCCGCACGCCGCAGCACCGCTTGGCGCTGCAATGTCAGCGCAGTGATCGGATTGGCGACGGCATTGATCAGGAGCTTGCGCCAGATCAGCGTGGCGAAGTCGTCGCACAATTGCACGCGCAGCGGCGTGCCGGCGAACAGCTGCGCGAACGCGCGCCCATCGACGTCGTCCGCCACCGCCATGTCCTGATCGCTGCCTTGGCGCAACCGCACCCGGTCCGGCGCCAGCCGCTCGCCGTTGTAATAGACGATGATCGGCAGCACCGTGGCGCCGTCGGCAAGCGGCGCGACCCGCTCGACGTGACCAATGCCGTTCTGCAGCACGGCGATGCGGGTTTTCGCCGCGCACAGGCGCGCAAGCCATGGCGCCGCGGATTGGGTCTGGTGCGTCTTGGTGCACAACAGCACCCAGTCCGCCGGCTCCTTGATCTGCGCCGCATCGGTATACACCGGCAGCTGCAATTCAACCGTTCCGCCCGGTTGGTCGAGCACGAGTTTTTCGATCGGGCGGCGGACGCATGCCGTCACGTGGTGCCGACCGGCCGCGGCAAGGCAGCCGGCCACAACGCCGCCGATACTGCCGAGCCCGATCACGGCAATGGTTTGCTGCCGCTGTGCCGCTGGCGATGGTGAACTGTCGGACATTGCCAAGGACAAATCGGAAAATAGGTCGCGGGAACCGGTACGCAAAACTACGCGTTGCGATAGTGCCCTCTCGGCGCAATGGAGCCAAGTATGGCGCTCCGCGCATTGCGTAAAGTGATGGTTGCCTTCGCCACGTTCGATTCGGTCGCGGCGTGTCGGGCCTGTGCGACGCAGAGCCCGCCTTCGCCCCAGCCGGGAACTGCGCCTCCGCAAGGCGGCGCGGACGAGCGGACGATCGAAGGTGCAAGCGGTGAGCACGCGTCCCGCGCCGATGGCAGCCCCGATGCACAGCCCTAGCGAGCGCGAAGCGCATCTCTACGCGCTCGCCGACAACCTCTTGTTCAAGATTGAGCGCGACGGCGAGCGCTTCACTCTCGTGCGCACCGCCGACGTATCGAAGCCGGTACGGCACGAGCGCCTGACGATCGACCAAGCCGAGGCGTTGCTTGGCAATTGGAAGCTGCGTGGCCTCGGCGGCGGCTGAATTGGAGCCCTCATCGCATTCGTGTGCCGCTCACTCACGCCCTGGCGGCCACAGGCCGAAATTGCCGGGTTCACAACCTGGAAAACCAAGCCGCTGAGGAACTGGTGTGATCCATTTGCCGCACTGGGCCGGCAATCCGTTGCCGCCACGCTATCGCCGCGCAAATGCCGCGATTTTTGCCGACATGCCTCCTCATCCCAAACACGAAGGAGAGGGGTCGTAGCGTGAAGCTTCACATCGTATTCGCAGGCGCGGTTGTTGCCGCGCTGGCCTGCCCGATGGCCGCGCAGGCACAAGGTATCCCGGGCGGCATTGCCCATGGCGCTCAGGAGGGCGGACAAGCAGCGGGGCCGGTCGGCGCTGTGGTCGGCGGCGCTGTTGGCGGCGTTGTCGGCGGCGTCCAGGGACTGCTCGGCATCCAGCCGACCTATGCCGCCTATCCGGTGGAGGGACGGCCGGTTTACCATCATCATCATCGCTACTGGCGCAGGCACACCTATCGCCACGTGCGGCATCATCCGGTGAGTTGAGCGCGGCTACATCACTGCGATACGGAAAAAGCCCGGCCCACGCGCGGCCGGGCTTCTGTTTGGATGTTTGGAAAGCGCGGCTTACCAACCGCGATCGGATTCAGCGTTCAGCGCCCGCGCCCGTTCCGCTGCCGCCCTGAACGCGCGGGCCCGGCCCGCCGCGCTCGTGGTAGGCGCCGCCGCCGTAATAATTGTAGAGACCGTGGTGATGCCGCATCGTGTAATGGTGCGTCCACGCCATCGAGGCAGAGGTCGCGGTCAACAGCATCACCAACGCTGCAATCAGTGTCTTCGAGGTCATAGGGCAATCTCCATTCTGCCAACGCCGAAGGAAAACTCGGCGCACCTGTCCTCGGTTCGGCTAAAAAACATCAAATGTCGCGGGAACGCGATGCAAGTGGCGGCGTTCGACCCGGCGGTCCGCGGCGCACCATCACGCGACTGCGGCAGGGAACAAAGAAACCCGGCGACTGCGCCGGGTTTCTTGTGGCTTCGGTCAGGTTCGAGGAACGCACTAGCGCTGGGCACCGATGCCCATGCCACTGCCGCCGCCAACCCGCGGACCGGGGCCGCCTCTCAACCAGTACGGAGGGCTACCCTGATAGCCGTAATACCCGCCATAGCCGGGTGCGGCGTCGTACAGTCCGCCACCATAGCCATACGGTCCGCCATAGTAAGTTTGGGCGAACAATGCGGTCGCGGTTCCCAGCGTCGCGGCGGCGAGCAAGGCGGCTGCTGCGATAAGTTTCTTGGCCGTCATGTGAGTCTCTCCTTATCTCTCCCGTTTGGAAACCCGTGACACCGCGCTTCCGTTCGCTCACAAAATGTTGCGCGTGCGAAGAAACAGGCAGGAAGAGATCCCAGACCGAGACTAAATTCACCTAGGCAAGCTAGATTTCAGAAAATTATTCAGAGCAGAACGCGCTGTTTGCTATCCGGCCTGCCGAATAAACGTCGTGTAAACGGATTGATCAATACGGCCCGTCGCCGGACCACCGCAGTGCGCTCCATGCGTTCGTGCGCGCCTTGTCGGGAGTGACGTTCACGCCCATCGCGAGGTTCATGCGCTTGTCGGCCCGCATTGACTGCGGCACGGCGGCCGACCTAAGCAAAAGCTGGATTGCGCGAAGTCTCTGTGCCGCGAAGGGGCGACGGGATGGCTGATATTACCACGACCGATTATCTCGAAATCGATCCGGCTTCGGCCGAGCGGCGCCAAGTCTATCGCATGCTGGTCGGCTCGGTCGTGCCGCGGCCGATCGGCTGGGCCTCGACGGTGGACGGCAACGGCCGCACCAATCTGGCGCCGTTCAGCTTCTTTACCGTGGTCTGCGTCGTACCGCCGATGATTTCGCTGACCATCGCTCGCAATCCCGACGGCAGCGAGAAGCACACGCTGAAGAACGTGCGGCAGACCGGCGAGTTCTGCTTCAACATCGTTACCGAGCGGGTGTGGAAGGAAATGGTCGATTCCGCCAACGGTTTTCCCGAAGGCGATTCCGAGTTCGACAAGACGGGCTTGACCCCGATCCCGTGCGTCAAGATCAAGCCGCCGCGGGTCGCCGAAGTACCGATTCATTTCGAGTGCAAGCTGCATCAGGTCATCGAGCTCGGGCCCAACCGGCACCCGCTGGTGATCGGCGAAGTGGTGTTCATGCATGTCGATCCGCGCTGCATGACCAATGGCTATATCGACATGCGCAAGCTCAATCCGGTCGGCCGCCTCAACGGCTTCTTCTACGCCACGCTCGGCGACATTTTGGAGCGCAAGTTCGACGACGGCCAGCCGCGGTGACGACGACGGGATTTTGCTTTGAGCGGCGCAGATACTAAATTCCCGGGTGCGATCAGAGACGCTTCGACGAGGTGATTCGATGAGCCATGTCACTTATAAAGTCGTACGGCACGAAGACGGCTGGGCCTACACGGTCGACGGTGTCTTTTCGGAAAGCTTTCCCAGCCATGGCGAAGCGCTGCACGCCGCGCGCCGCGCCGCCGGCGAGCAGCGCGTGCCCGGCCAAACCGAAACCATCGAATACGAAGACGACAAGGGCCGCTGGCACACCGAACTCGCCCCCGGCCGCGATCGGCCGGAGACCGACGTCGAGGACAGCGCCTGAGATCTAGCCGCTCAGTGCGGTGCTCGCCGCCAGCGCATGGGCGGCGTAGCTGAAAATCAAGGCGCCGGCGATAATGATCACCGCCATGAGCAGGAGCGGCGTCAACAGCCGCTTGTCATTGCGCCGATCGAGATCGTTATGTTGGTTCGGCATGGTACGCGCCCGTTGGCCTTTGCAGGGTTAACCGGCGCGGCGCGGTGCGGGTTCCAAGACCTACTTGCGGGCAAACACCTCGAGCCGCAGCGGCAGCACGGCCCCGAACCAGGCCGCGTGGGCGCTGTGGTCGGTGTAATTGTCGCCGGTTTCGGGATGCAGCAGCACCGTCAGCCCGTCGCGGTTGAGCATCAGCCAGGGCACGAAATCGGCCAGCATCTCGGGCGCAAACGCGATCTGATACATCGCCTGCGGATGCGGGCCGACCAATTCGTCGTGCCAGCGGCCGAGTTTGGCGTGCGGAAATTTCTTGCCGACACGCTCGCGCAGCCCTTCGGCGCGATCGCGGGTTTTCGCCGGATCGTAATAGACGTGGGCGTGATAGGCCGTGATGGTGCGCGGATCGTCGGCCGATGCCGGCGCGGATTCGCTTTTGCGCATTGCGGACCTTTTCGAGCTATTGCTCAAAAATTCACAAGTGCCCAATTCTACTTGGGGCCGGCGGTTCGGCAAACCACTCACGGCGACTGCATGACCGGCCGCCGCGGATGATAGAGGCTCGCCAGCAGCACCGCCAGAATGCCGGTGAGGAAGACGCCGTCGAACGTGCCGGCGCCCCCGATCGAGGCAACCGGCGCGCCGAGGCCGCGAACCTGGGACAGATTGGTCAGGTCGGCGCCGATCAGCGTCCCCATGCCGCCGGCGATGTAGGCGAGCGGCGCCGCATCGTAAGGCGCCAACACCAGCGAGACGATGGCAGTGATCACCGCCGGCCAGAAGATCGGGACGGCGATGCCGACGCCGTGCACCGGATGGGCGACCAAGTGCAGCAGCACGGCGACGATCGCGGTGGCGATGGCGCCGCGGAGCCACAGCTGGTGCGCGATCAACAGATAAATCGACATCAGTGTTGGGATCACCGCGCCGCCGACGTTTACTGCGACGACCGTGCCGCCCCAATCGGTGACGCGCGGGATGACGTAGTAAATGCCGGAATACTCCGCTACCTGATTGGAAACGACATGCTCCGGCGGCAATTGCGCCACCGGAATGTTGAAATAGCTGCCGACCAAGGACGCCAGGAGGAGGAGGACTGCGGTGCCCGAACTGACACCGAGGTCCAGATAGGCGTGACGCAGCAAAGCCAGCGCCAGCACGGCGACCAGGAAAAACCCGGCCAGGATCAGAAAATAGTCGGGCGTCAGCGGCAGATAATGCAATTCGTTCATATGCATGGGCGCCGATCTCCCACCGTTAAGCAGCGCATCATAGCTGCCTTGCCACACCAACGCGCGGCCCTATAATTCGCCGCTTCCTTCGGACAGGGAATTTTGTCGTGGCGCCGCAGGGAGCCAAATCCGTCGCCATTATCATGGGCAGCCAGTCCGACTGGCAGACCCTAAAGCATGCCGCCGCAACGCTCGATGCGCTCGGCATTTCCCATGCAACGCGCATTGTCTCGGCGCACCGCACCCCGGAGCGGCTCTACGCTTTCGCCAGGGGGGCCAAGGCGGCCGGCTTCAAGGTGATCATCGCCGGCGCCGGCGGAGCCGCGCACCTGCCGGGGATGACGGCGGCGTTGACCAGCCTGCCAGTGTTCGGCGTGCCGGTGGAGTCGAAGGCATTGGCCGGGCTCGATTCGCTCTATTCCATCGTGCAGATGCCGCCGGGCGTTCCGGTCGGCACGCTGGCGATCGGGCAGGCTGGCGCCATCAACGCCGCGCTGCTGGCGGCGAGCGTGCTGGCATTGAGCGATGCGGCCCTGGCCGGTCGGCTCGATGCCTGGCGGGCACGCCAGACCGAAGCCGTCGCCGACGAGCCGAAGGACACGACGGCGTGAGCGGCGCCGCGCTCGAGCCGCAAGCCACGATCGGCATTTTGGGCGGCGGCCAGCTCGGCCGCATGC
>JASHXZ010000531.1 GCA_030043285.1 Xanthobacteraceae bacterium
CTCTTGCCCACATACGAAACCGGCAAGATCATCACGCGGATGAAGCGCGTCGGCCGGTCGGCGGCTTGAGCGAACACCGGGTCGGGACCGCTCTCATACCAGGCAACGCCGGGCCCGTACGACGTCGAACCGCCATGGGTATCGATGCGGATGCCGCCCTCGAGCAGGCAGCGGATGCCAGGCCCCTGGTGGCGGTGCAGATAGGCGCAGCCGCCCGGCGGAAACGCCACGCTGTCTCCGCGCAAGAGGAGCCGGCCCTTGGGCAATGTTTCAAGCCGCGCCGCAAGTTTTTCGCGCGAAAGGAGGCCTGGTCCGCCAAGCGCTCCGCCGCCGGCATCGCTGTCGACCAGTTCCCAGCGCCACAGGCACGCACCGGCGCGCCCAGCTTTGAGCGCGATCGACGCCTCGCTGCACCATGCGTCACCGTCGCGGAGCTCGTGATCGGCGACCGTCGCGGAGCCGTGCACGACAAACATCATGCGCGGCAGCGGCGGCAGCGTCGTAGCGACCTCGTTTGACAGCACGTCTTCGTAAATCCGGAGCGTTGGAGCCACGATAATCACTCAGCCTCGTCATTGTCCGCGCGAGCGGACGACCAGTATTCACCGCCGGTAGTGTATTACAACAGCGGCAGCGAAATACCGAATACCGGGCCTGCACCGAGCCGACAATTCCGGGGATTTACACCCGTGCGCGCGCGTTGCTAAATCGTTTTTCAAGCAGCGCTTTTTTGCAGCCGCCGTTGGGAGACCGCCCATGCCGACGATCGACACCGAGCGCTTCCGGCTGCGCAATTTCGTCCAAAAACTCGTCGATTGCGGCGAGTGCGCGGTGCGCGACGAGCCGATCGATCTGATCGACGTCGGCGCTGTGCTCGACGGCAATCCGCGCGCGGTTCTGTTCAAGGCCGCGGGCCCGGAACGCGCCGAGCTCGTCGGCAACGTCATGGGCTCGCGCAAGCGCCTTGCGCTGGCGCTCGAGGTCGAGGAGCGCGACCTGCTGGCCGCGCTGAGCCAACGTCTTGCTCGCCTGCAGCCGCCCGTCACCGTGTCGTCGCAGCAGGCACCCGTCCAGCAGGTCGTGCTCAAAGACGATGAAGCCGATCTCACAGCGCTGCCGGTCCATTTGCAGCACGGCGCCGACGGTGCGCCGTATATTTCGGGGGGCATCGACTACGCGCGCTTTCCCGGCAGCAGTTTCACCAATGTGGGCTGCCGCCGCATCATGCTGCGCGGCAAGCGGCACGCCGGAGTCGATCTGATCGCGCCGAGCGACATGCGCGCTATTTATCTGCAAGGCGCCGCGCGCCACGAGCCGGTGCCGGTCGCCTACGCGGTCGGCTCGCACCCGTCCGATTTTCTTGCCGCCATGATGGCGGTGCCGGACGTCGACGAGCTCGCCATCACCGGCGCGCTGCGCGGCGCGCCGGTGCCGGTGGTCAAATGCGTGACTAACGACATCCACGTGCCGGCTGACGCCGAGTACGTCATCGAGGGCGTGCTCGATCCGGCCGGCCATGTCGAGCCGGAGGGGCCGTACGGCGAGTATGTCGGCTATTACGGCGTGGTGAAGCGCAATCCGGTGCTGCACATCACCGCGATCACCCACCGCGAGGATGCGCTGTTCCAGACGCTGACCATCAGCGGCCGCACGCTGTCGCATACCGACACCACGCATCTGAGCGCCGTGAAAACCGAGGCGGCGGCCTGGGCCGCGCTGCAGGCCTCGGTGCGCGAGCCGCTCGCGGTCTACGCAACGCCATCGAGCGGCGGCATGTACAACGTCCGCGTTGCACTGCGCCAGCGCGTGCCGGGCGACGCGCGCAACGCCATCGCCGCGGTGTTCGGCTCGCACGCCGAAGCCAAGCACGTCTTCGTCTATGATCCGGACATCGACGTGTACTCTGACGCCGAAGCCGATTGGGCGTTCGCCACGCGCTTTCAGGCCGACCGCGACCTGATCGTCGGCTCCGGCTTTCGCGTCGTGCCGCTCGATCCCTCGCTCGGCGGCGCGCGCACCGGCGCCAAGCTCGGCTTCGACTGCACCATGCCTTTCGGAAAAACCGGCGCGTTCGAATTCTCGGTGCCGCAGCCGCCGATCGCCAAAAAAACTGCGCCGCATCGATCGGCCGCCGAGGCACTTGCCGCCGGCCCGGCAAACTTTTTGGAACTGATGGCGACCCTCGGCAGCAAAGACGGCCGCGAAATCGTCCGCGAACTCGATGCGCTCTACGCAGCACAACGTCTCGGCAGGCTGGACGACGGGCGCTATGTGCTGAAGGACAGCAAATGACAATGCAACGCACTGCACCGCCGTTCCGGGCCGACCATGTCGGCAGCCTGCTCCGGCCCGCGCCGCTCAAGGACGCGAGGTTAAAGCATGCGCAGGGCGCGATCACGCCGGCGCAGCTCAAGGAGATCGAGGATCGCGAAATCGAAAAGGCCGTCAGGAAGCAGCAGGAGATCGGGCTCAAGCTCGCGACCGACGGCGAATTCCGTCGCTCCTGGTGGCATTTCGACTTTTTCCGCGGCCTTGACGGCGTGACGCCCTACACGACCGACCGCGGCATCCAGTTTCACGGCGTGCAGACCAAGGCCGAGGGCATCAAGGTCACCGGCAAGATCGGCTTCTCCGGCCACCCGATGCTGGAGCACTTCAAGTTTCTCAAAAGCCGTGCGCGCGTCACGCCGAAGATGACCATCCCGGCGCCGAGCACGTTTCATTTCCGTCAGGGCCGCGCCGCGATCAGCACGGACGTATACCCCACGCTCGATCCGTTCTTCGACGATCTCGCCGCCGCCTATCGCGCCGCGATCCGCGCGTTTTACGATACCGGCTGCCGCTACCTGCAGCTTGACGACACCGCCTGGGCCATGGTGTGCGATCCCAACGAACGCGCCCAGTCGAAGGGGCGCGGCGACGAGCCGGATGCACTGCCGAAGCGTTACGCGGCGCTCACCAACGCGGCGCTTAAGCAAAAGCCCGCCGACATGGCCATCACCATGCATTCGTGCCGCGGCAATTTCCGCTCGACCTTCATCGCCTCGGGCGGCTACGAATTCGTCGCGGCACAATTGCTCGGCCATACCGGCTTCGACGGTTATTTCCTCGAATACGACAGCGAGCGCGCCGGCGGCTTCGAACCGCTGCGGTTTTTTCCGAAAGGCAACAAGCGGCTCGTGCTC
>JASHXZ010000096.1 GCA_030043285.1 Xanthobacteraceae bacterium
CGTTCGGCCGCACGTTTTGTAGCAAGAGCCGCTTGATGTCGTCAGCGCTCCAGCTGCCGATCCCAGTTTCCTTATCGGACGTGATATTGGATGCAGTGACGTCGAACGGCGGCGCGGTGAAACGCAAGCCGCCGGAAAAATCCTTGCCGGCGACCGCCGCGGGCGGCCCCTTCGGCGAGTGGCAATTGCCGCACGTCATGATGGTGTTGACGAGATAGGAGCCGCGCTCGAGCGGCGCCTCCGCATAGGCGGTGCCGGCGATCACCCAGACAAGCGCAGTCAGCGCCGCAATCCGAACCATTGATTCCCCCCTGCCCTTTGGCCGCTGGAACCTATGGCAAAGCGTCAGCGACGCCAACAAAATTCAATGGGTGCGGCGATTGGGTAATCGCCACACCCAAATAAAACCGAAACGAGAAAAACCGCGCGCGTACTCTCTTGTTTGAAAGCTACGCCGCGGCGGGTTCGGCGGCCTCGGCCCGGACCTGGACCGGTCCGGAATCCTGACCCTTGGCCTCGACGTCGCGATCGACGAACTCGATCACCGCCACCGGCGCGGAATCGCCGTAGCGGAAGCCGGCCTTGAGCACGCGCGTGTAGCCGCCGTTGCGCTCCTTGTAGCGTGGCCCGATCACCTCGAACAACTTCTTGACCATCGGGATATCGCGCATCTGGGCGATCGCCTGACGGCGGGCGTGCAAGTCGCCGCGCTTGCCCAGCGTCACTAGCTTCTCGACGATCGGCCGCAAATCTTTGGCCTTCGGCAGCGTGGTCACGATCTGCTCGTGCTTGATCAGCGAGGCCGCAAGATTGGCCAGCATGGCGCGGCGGTGATCCGAGCGCCGGTTGAATTTGCGGTGGGTCTTGGCGTGACGCATTCACATATCAGCGTTCAGCGATCGGTAATCAGATTTTTCTGATTACCGATATCTGATTACTGTCCCCTGCTCAGTAATGATCCTCGAAGCGCTTGGCGAGCTCCTCGATGTTCTCCGGCGGCCAGCCGGGAACTTCCATGCCGAGATGCAGACCCATCTGCACCAGCACTTCCTTGATCTCGTTGAGCGACTTGCGACCGAAGTTCGGCGTGCGCAGCATCTCGGCCTCGGTCTTCTGCACCAGATCGCCGATGTAGACGATGTTGTCGTTCTTCAGGCAGTTGGCCGAACGCACCGACAGTTCGAGCTCGTCGACCTTCTTGAGGAACGCCGGGTTGAAGGCGAGATCGGGGATCGCCTCGTGCGCGGTCTCCCGCTTGGGCTCCTCGAAATTGACGAACACGTTGAGCTGGTCCTGGAGGATGCGCGCCGCGTAGGCGAGCGAATCTTCCGGCGTGATCGCACCGTTGGTCTCGATGGTCAGCGTCAGCTTGTCGTAGTCGAGGATCTGGCCTTCGCGGGTGTTCTCGACCTTGTAGGACACCTTGCGCACCGGCGAATAGAGGCTGTCGATCGGAATGAGCCCGATCGGAGCGTCCTCGGGACGGTTGCGCTCGGCCGGCACGTAACCCTTGCCGGTGGCGACGGTGAACTCCATGCGGATCTCGGCGCCTTCGTCGAGCGTGCACAGCACCAGCTCGGGATTGAGCACCACGACGTCGCCCACGGTCTGGATGTCGCCGGCGGTGACCGTGCCGGGACCCTGCTTCTTCACTACCATGCGCTTGGGTCCGTCGCCCTGCATCTTGATGGCGATGTCCTTGATGTTGAGCACGATGTCGGTGACATCCTCGCGGACACCAGCGATCGAGGAGAACTCGTGCAACACGCCGTCGATGTGCACGGACTGCACGGCGGCGCCCTGCAGCGACGACAGCAGAATGCGCCGCAGCGCGTTGCCGAGCGTCACGCCAAAACCGCGCTCGAGCGGCTCGGCCACAACGGTGGCCACCCGACGCGAGTCGGCGCCGGGAGCAACCTGCAGCTTGTTGGGCCTGATCAGTTCCTGCCAATTCTTCTGGATCGTCACGTTATCACCCATGCCGTTGCGCGGCGCGATCGGCTCGCGCGCCCCACTCCGCTCCGTGAGGCCAAGGTCTGGCGGCGGCAGATGTTCCATTTGTTCCATCGGCCGGGTATCCTTAGACGCGCCGCCGCTTGCGCGGGCGGCATCCATTGTGCGGGATCGGGGTCACGTCGCGGATCGACGTGATGGTGAAGCCGGCCGCCTGCAGCGAACGCAGCGCCGATTCCCGTCCGGAGCCGGGGCCCGCGACCTCGACCTCGAGCGTGCGCATGCCGTGTTCCTGGGCCTTCTTGGCGGCGTCCTCGGCGGCAACCTGCGCGGCGTAGGGCGTTGACTTGCGCGAACCCTTGAAACCCATGGTGCCGGCCGACGACCAGGCGATGGCATTGCCCTGAACGTCGGTGATGGTGATCATGGTATTGTTGAACGACGCGTTGACGTGGGCAACGCCGGAGGCGATGTTCTTGCGTTCGCGTCGGCGGACGCGTGTAGCTTCCTTACCCATTCTGAACCCTTATCCTGGATCGGTACCGGCGGTCCCGACGCTTCTCTTCAAGCCCGTCATCCCGCCCGCTGGCGGACACAAACGACAGGGCAATTCTCCTATTTCTTCTTGCCGGCAATAGGCTTGGCCGGACCCTTGCGGGTGCGCGCGTTGGTATGGGTGCGCTGACCACGCACCGGCAGACCGCGACGATGCCGCAGCCCGCGATAGCAGCCCAAGTCCATCAGCCGCTTGATGTTCATGGCCACTTCGCGCCGCAGGTCGCCTTCCACGACGTAGTCGCGGTCGATCACCTCGCGGAGCTGGAAGACCTCCTGGTCGGTGAGTTGCGACACCCGGCGCGCTTCAGGGAGCGATACGCGCTCCATGATTTCCTTGGCCCTGGCGGGGCCGATGCCATAGATGTATTGCAACGCGATCACCACGCGCTTGTTAGTCGGTAGGTTGACGCCCGAGATGCGAGCCACGTCAGTTACTCCCTGCGGCAGCCGGGCCTCCCGCCAAGGCCGTGGACCGGCGTGGCGGTAAACCGCTGTCGTTTCCTTGCGTTGTCACCTGAGAAGGCCACAAACGTAATAAGCCGACGCCTGTCCGCCGTTGCGGCCCGGCATCGCTCATCAATCTCCAACTGCGTATTCGCCGCTTATTAATGGATTCCTCTTGCTTTCGTCAACCTCGGCTGGCGATTTCGTGTACAGGCTTGTTAACGGCTCCGGGCTTTGCCGCCCTTTGGCTTACCGACCGGGCGGCGCGCTGCCGGCGCCGCCTTGCGGGGCCTCGCCGAACGCGCCGCAGGCGCGGCCTTCTTGGATTTCTTTCCTATGGCAATCGTGTGCTTGGCTGCCGCCGGCGGTCTACGGGCCGGCTCTTTGCCCTTCGCCGCGGCTGATTTCTTGGCCGTCGCGGCCTTGGCGGCCGGGATGGAGCCGACCGGGGCCTTTTTAGCCGCCTTAGCCCCGCTTCCCTCCTTGGCCGCAGTGACGTCGCATAGCGCCCGCTCGATTGCCGCGGTGACCTGCGGAATCGGCGCCATGCCGTCCACGGTCTGCAGCACGCCTTGCAGCTGGTAATAGGTGATCAGCGGCGCGGTCTGCTCGCGGTAGGCCAAAAGCCGCCGATGCAGCACCTGCGGGTCGTCATCATCGCGCAACGCCCCGCCGCGGGCGCGGGTCTCCGCGACGCGGCTCTCGATGCGTTTGAGCAGCGCGTTTTCGTCGACCTTAAGGGCGATAACCGCGTTTAGCGCAACGCCGTGCCGGGCCAGCATGCGGTCGAGCGCTACGGCTTGCGGGACGGTGCGAGGAAAGCCGTCGAGGACGAAACCCTCGTGGGCATCAGGCTGCTGGACACGGTCTTCGACAATGCTGACCACAATCTCGTCGGGGCACAGCGCGCCCGACGCCATGATCTCGGACACTTGACGGCCGATCGGCGTGCCGGCGGCCACTGCGGCGCGCAGCATGTCCCCGGTCGAGAGCTGGATGATTCCGTATTTGGCGACGAGATGCTGGGCCTGCGTTCCTTTGCCAGCCCCCGGCGGGCCCAGCAGAATCAATCTCATCTACGGCGCCCCCTCAGCTTCGACCGTTTGATCAAGCCTTCGTATTGATGCGCCAGCAGATAACCCTGCACTTGCGCCACCGTGTCCATGGTCACGCTCACGACGATGAGCAGCGAGGTGCCGCCAAAGTAGAACGGTACCGCCGCATAGGAGATCAGCATTTCCGGAAACAGGCAGACGATCGCCAGATAGCCGGCGCCCACCACGGTGATCCGGGAGAGCACATAATCGATGTATTCGGCGGTGCGTTCGCCCGGCCGGATGCCGGGAATGAAGCCGCCGTGCTTCTTCAAGTTATCTGCGGTCTCCGTCGGGTTGAAGACGATGGCCGTGTAGAAGAAGGCGAAAAAGACGATCAACGCCACGTAGAGAATCAGGAACAGCGGCCGGCCGTGCGCCAATTGCGTGGTTATGGCTGTGAGCCAGCTCGACGCCGTGCCGCCACCCTGCCCGCCGGTGAAACTGGCGAGCGTCGTCGGCAACAACAGCAGCGATGATGCGAAGATCGGCGGAATGACGCCCGAGGTGTTGAGCTTGAGCGGCAGGTGCGAGGACTGGCCCTCGAACATGCGGTTGCCGACCTGGCGCTTGGGATACTGGATCAATAGCCGCCGTTGCGCGCGCTCCATGAACACGATGAAGGTGATGACCGCCACCACCATGACAAGGACGATCAGGATGAGCCCGGTCGAGAGCGCGCCCTGCCGGCCCAATTCCAGCGTGCTGGCGATCGCCGTAGGCAATTGCGCGACGATGCCCGACATGATGATGAGCGAGGTGCCGTTGCCGATGCCGCGCTGGGTGATCTGCTCACCGAGCCACATCAGGAACATGGTGCCACCGGTGAGCGTGATCACCGTGGAGATACGGAAGAAGAAGCCGGGATCGGCCACCACCGATCCGGTGCCGGCGCCTTCCAGGCCGATGGCGATGCCGTAGGCCTGCAGCGCTGAGAGCACCACGGTCAGGTAGCGCGTGTACTGATTGATCATCTTGCGGCCGGACTCGCCCTCTTTCTTCAACTGTTCGAGGGTGGGCGATACCGTCGTCATCAGCTGGATGATGATCGAGGCCGAGATGTAGGGCATGATGGTGAGGGCGAAGATCGCCATGCGGTGGATGCCGCCGCCGGCGAACATGTTGAATACGCCCAAGAGGCCGCCAGCCTGCTGGTTGAAGATCTTGTCCCAGGCGTTGGGATCGATCCCGGGCAGCGGAATATAGGTGCCAAGCCGATAGACCAGAAGCGCGCCGAGGGTGAACCAAATGCGCTTCTTCAGCTCCTCGGCCTTGGCCAACGCGCCGAAATTGAGATTCGCCGCAAGTTGTTCTGCTGCAGAAACCATCCGCCGCTCCGCACCTCTTAGGCCCGATCGCCCGCCTTGGCCGGCCGCCCCACGTCTTCCGAGGCCCCAAGTCTTCCGAGGCCCCACGGTCTTCCGATCAGTTAGAAGCCGTAGCCTCCCGGCACAAGGCCGCGCCGGCCGGTCATGATGCCGCCTGCTCGACCGCCTCTTGCCGCGGCGCCAGAATTTCGACGCTGCCGCCGGCCTTTTCGACCGCCGCCATGGCCGATTTCGACGCCCCAAATACCGCCAGCGCGATCTTGGCCTTGATCTCGCCGCCGCCAAGAAGCCGCACGCCGTCCTTGGCGCGACGAAGCACGCCCGCGCTCACCAGCGCCGCCGCGTCGATCTTACTTGCTGCATCGAGCTTGCCGGCGTCGATCGCTTCCTGGATACGGCCGAGATTCACCTCGTTGAGCTTGCGGGCGAACATGGCGTTCTTGAAGCCGCGCTTGGGCAGGCGGCGATGCAGCGGCATCTGCCCGCCCTCAAAACCCTTGATACGTACGCCGGAGCGGGCGGTCTGGCCCTTGCCGCCGCGGCCACCGGTCTTGCCGACGCCGGAACCGATGCCGCGGCCGATGCGCGTTCGCGTTTTGCGCGCGCCGGGCCGTCCGGCCAATTCGTGAAGTTTCATCGTCAGTTCTCCACCACCTCGACCAGATGCGCGACCTTGCCGAGCATACCGCGCGTCTGCGGACAATCGGGCAACTCGGCGACGCGGCCGATCTTGTTCAGCTTTAAGCCCACCAGCGTCTCACGCTGGCGGTGATGGCGGCGCTGCGGACTGCCGGTTTGGCGGACTTTGATGGTCTTGCCGGCCGCGCCCTGCGAAGCCTTCGCCTTTTTCATCGCCTGCTCCCAAGCTGTCAGTCGGCCGCGGCCTGCTCGGCATCATCGTCGCGGCGGCGCGCCTGCAATGCCGAAACCTTGATGTTGCGCCGCGCCGCCACCGAACGCGGCGAGTCCTGGCGCTTGAGCGCATCGAAGGTGGCGCGAACCACGTTGTAGGGGTTCGAGGTACCGATCGATTTGGCCACCACGTCGGCCATGCCGAGCGTCTCGAACACCGCGCGCATCGGTCCGCCGGCTATGATGCCGGTGCCGGGCGGCGCCGCGCGCAGATAGACCCGGCCGGCACCGTGGCGGCCGGCGACGTCGTGATGCAGGGTACGGCCCTCGCGCAGCGGCACCCGGGTCAGCCCGCGCTTGGCCGCATCGGTCGCCTTGCGGATGGCTTCCGGCACCTCGCGGGCCTTGCCGTGGCCGAAGCCGACCCGGCCTTTCTGATCGCCGACCACGACCAGCGCCGCAAAGCCGAAGCGTCGGCCGCCCTTGACGACCTTGGCGACACGATTGATGTGGACGAGCTTGTCGACGAACTCGCTGTCGCGCTCTTCGTCTCGGTCGCGCCGCCGCTCGCGTGGTTCACGGGCCATGATGTGTCCTTCGCCGTCAGAAATTCAGTCCGCCCTCGCGGGCGGCGTCGGCCAGAGCCTTGATTCGGCCGTGGTAGAGGTAGCCGCCGCGGTCGAACACGACGTCCTTGA
>JASHXZ010000532.1 GCA_030043285.1 Xanthobacteraceae bacterium
GCCGGGCCGCGGCGGCACGATGATGCGGCGCATGCCGAGCTCGGCCGCGACCGCGGCGGCATGCACCGCGCCAGCGCCGCCGAACGGCAACAGCGCGAATTCGGATAGATCGACGCCGCGGCGCGCCGCGAACACGCGCACCTCGTCGGCCATGCGCATGTTGACGATGCGGCGGATGCCGGCGGCGGCCTCCGCCAAGGTCATGCGCAGCGGCTTGGCAACCCGGCTTTCGAGCGCGGCGCGCGCCGCGTCGGCATCGAGTTTTTGGGTGCCGCCGAGGAAATAATCCGGATTGAGGAAGCCGCAGACGACATCGGCGTCGGTGACAGTCGGATTGTCGCCGCCGCGGCCGTAACAGACCGGGCCCGGATCGGCGCCGGCGCTCTGCGGTCCGACCGACAGGAAGCCGGCGCGGTCGATCCAAACGATCGAGCCGCCGCCGGCCGAGATCGTGGTCAGGTCGAGCGCCGGCACGTCGAGCTGGCGCCGCGCCACCACGCCTTCGGTGACTTCGAGCGGCGCGCCGCCTTCGATGAAGGCAATGTCGCAACTGGTGCCGCCCATATCGAGCGTAACCAGGCCGCGCGCGGCGACGTGCTCTTCGCGCGGCAAATAGGCGCTGGCTTGCGCGCCGGCGGCGGGGCCGGACAACAGCGTATGCACGGTCTTGTCGCCGGCGATCGCCGCGGCAAACGGCATGACGCCGCCGTTCGATTGCATCAAAAAGCGCTGCCGCGTCATCAGCGCGGCCGCATCGAGCCGCTTTTCCAGATCCGCGATATAGCCGACCAGCACCGGCGCCAGGTAGGCGTTGAGCAAGGTCGCCGACAGCCGCGGCCATTCGCGCACCCGCGACAGCACCTCGCAGGACAGCGACACATACGCGTCGGGAAAAATCTCGCGGATCAGCGCAGCGCTGCGCTGTTCATGGGCCGGATTCATGAACGAGAACAGAAAGCACACGGCGATCGAGGCCACGCCGGCCGCTTTCAGCTCGGCCGCGGCCTCCATCACCGCGGCCTCGTCGAGCGGCTCGAGTTCGGCGCCGCGATAATCGATGCGCCCGCCGATCTCGCGCGTAAAACTCTGCGGCGCGATCGCGACCGGCTTCTGAAAGAAATAATCGAACGGATTGCCGTCGCGCGCCTGCCCTTGCGTTTCCTGGACGGCGCGAAAGCCGCGGTTGATCAAGAGCCCGACCTTGGCGCCGCGCATTTCCAACAGCGCGTTGGTGGTGATCGTGGTGCCGTGGGAAAAGAACGCGACGGCCGCAAGGTCGAAGCCGCGCGCGGAAAAATTGTCGATGCCGCGCATAATGCCCAGCGCCGGATTATTCGGCGTGGTGGCAACCTTCTCGACCGCGATCGCGCCGGTGGCGACGTCGAGCAGCACCAGATCCGTGTGGGTGCCGCCGACGTCGACGCCCAGCCGATACTTCGTCGCCATCGATCAATCTACCCGCTCGTTGAGATCGCCGTGCAACCCGACAAAAGGCCGCGCCGCGCCACCGCCAAGCGACCTTGGCTCATAGGGCCCGGATTTCTATAGTCGCGCGCACGCATGCGCAAATTTTCAAGGATCACACGATGAACGTCCGCTCGTGGTTTGTTGCGGCTGTGCTGGCGTTGGTCGGCGCGACCGGCGCATGCGCGCAAGACGCCTTTCCGGCGCATGTGGTGAAGATCGTGCTGCCCGTCGCCCCGGGCTCGACCACCGACATTCTGGCGCGGCTGGTCGCCAAGGAACTGCAGGAGACATGGGGCAAGCCGGTCATCGTCGAGAACATGCCGGGCGCAGCAATGAATATCGGCTCCGAATACGTCGCCCGTGCCGAGCCCGACGGCTACACGCTGATGATCTGCCCGCCCTCGCCGCTCGCCATCCAGCAGCTGCTCTATCACCATCTGCGATACGACCCGACCAAATTCGTACCGGTCGCGATGCTCGCCAAGATCGCCAACGTGCTCGACGCGCGTCCGAACTTTCCGGTCAACGACGTCAAAGGGCTGATCGCCTACGGCAAGGCCAATCCGGGCAAGCTGACCTACGCCTCGCAAGGCGTCGGTTCTACCGCGCAACTGTCCGGCGCCGAACTCGAAGTGCTCGGCGGCATCAAGATGGTGCACGTGCCCTATCACGGCGCGCAGCCGGCGCTGACCGACGTCATGGCCGGCAACGTCGATTTGTTCTTCGACACGCTCGCCACCTCGACGCCGCTCTATAAGGCCGGCAAGGTCAAGCTGCTGGGCGTCGCCAGCCCGGAGCGCTCCAGCACTATTCCGCAGGTGCCGACGATCGCCGAACAGGGGCTTGCCGGCTTCCGCTCGATCACCTGGTTTGCCATCGCCGGCCCGCCCGGGCTGCCAGCGGCACTCGCCGAAAAGATCAACCGCGACACCGACGCCGTCCTGCAAGAGCCCGCGATCGTGCAAAAGCTGCGCGCCATTCAACTCGATCCCATGGGCGGCAGCATTGCGGACGCCAAAAAATTCATCGGCGAAGAGACGCAATTGTGGGGCCACGTGATCAGCGAGAGCCATATTTCGCTCGAGTAAGTATCCCCCGGCAGAGCCGAGGGCTTTAGGATTGGGGCCGCTCAAAGCGGCCATGGGGTCGCTAACACGACCCCACAGGATAGGAGCCGCCTAAAGGCGGCTGGTCAACGCCACAAGTTCATTTGATCGAGCCGCATATCCTCTTGCTCTTGTTTGCGGATG
>JASHXZ010000533.1 GCA_030043285.1 Xanthobacteraceae bacterium
CTCGTGAAACCGAATAGCAGTCAAAACACTGTCTGGCGCACTGCGGGCAACCATACCTGTCAATCCCGCTGACGTGAAGGACGCCATCCGGTGAAAGCCGGCTGGTGCGGTGGGCTTGGAATGGGGCGGTGACGTCAGCACGCGCGGAGAAGGTGTTGTTTTAATGTATCTCCGGCTCCGGGATCCGCTGCGTGCCGCGCAGAAAATCGAAGTCGCGGCGACCTCGAACTCGTCGCCGGTCCGCACCTCCACACCGCGTTCCGCACCGAGCCGGGCAACTACCGGGGGGCGCAGCAGCAAGCGGCGGAGCGATTTCGCCTCTCACCGCCGCGCAACTTCGGCGACGGAAATCCTCAGCCGAACAATGCCGCGCTACTCAAATATTTGCGGAGTCATGGGAGATTGCTGATGATTTGACCGAGCTGTTGGACCGCCTGTGTTTGCACCAGATTATTATTCTGCGAACGCGCGAAGACCAAGGCGCTATTTTTCGCTGCTGTGAGAGCGAAAGCCCGAGTGATACCCGCTTTCTTTGATGGTATGGCTACCGGCACAAACGTGATTGCAATTTTGTGCAGATCGTCTCTTTGATAGCCAAGTCCGCCTCCTGGGCCCTTGAAATTCACCAACGTCCAGGTCGGACCGAGATTGGTAATCCCCTTGTAAACGTCGAATGATGCCGTGGCACCGAAGCTGTCCGGAGGCTTCGGCGTGGGATCATACGTATCCGTGCTATCATGATAGAACGCATGCAGGCCCATGAAGATTTGGTCGCGAAGGCCAAGGTCTCCTGCCAGATTGATATCAGGCGGATCCTTTATGTCGGTGCAAGCTGCATTCTCAACCGAGATGCTATAGGTCTGCGTGTAAATCCTCGATCTTTGCTGATACAGCAAGGCATTTCCGCCGAACATAAAGCTCGTGCCGGTCGGTTTCAAAGGATTGATATAGGACAAAGCCAGTCCGTTCGTCGGGCTGATCCCGCCGGTATCGCTGATGGTGAGCGACAGCGTGGCGCTGGCAACCCATTCGCGAAACGGCTCCAAATCGTGGCTTGCCAGCCAGGCATTTAATTTGGCGTTGTTATTTGCTTTATCGTCTCGCGCTTGCGCGATTTCGCAACGAACTTTGGCAACAACGTCTGAAACGGTAGGACGCCCGCCCGGTGTTTCAGGCGCGTCGAATGGCGGCATCGACGAGCAACACGGAATTCCAAACAGAATCGCCAGTCCGGCGACAGCATGACGCAGCATATGACACCCCCCAATTGCTACCCAAGCCGAGCAGCTGAATAGATGAAAAGTGCGACTGGAGGGATTGAAAGCACGCCGGTTCGAATACGGCGTCGATTAACGCCGCTCTCACACAAATTCAGGTTTGATACGATACGCCCCCAACGCCCCAGACACGTCTTTTTGATTGCAGCCCCCGCTGCGTTTGCAGCATCAAATTACAATCGATACTTTATTGCAAGCAAACAAAATGACCCATCAATTAAAAACAACCACTGTTACTTCAAAGCCACAGGTTGACGCGCCCGCCCGCGGCATCTTGCCGGTTTTTTGCACAGCGGCCAGCTTGAAACGGCGCGCAAGGCGCTGATACGCGAATGCAAACCGGCGGCAATTCAAGTTTGAATTGCACAAATTGCCACCTCGGCCTGTTGGAATTACCCGACCAATGGGGCATCGGGGTCGTTTGACGACGCTCGGATATCGTTTCTGCATCTAACAACGACATCCGCACGTGAGGACGGCGCTTTGGCGTTAATGTATCTCCGGCTCAGGCACCCGCTCCGTGCCGCGCAGAAAATCGAAGTCGCAGCCTTCGTCGGCTTGGCCGATGTGCTCTGAGAACATGGCGCCGTAGCCGCGCAGATATTTGGGCGGCGGCGGCTGCCAGGCGGCGCGGCGGCGGGACAGCTCCTCGTCGCCGACGTGCAAGTGAATGCGGCGCGCGGCGACCTCGACCTCGATCTCATCGCCGGTGCGCACCAACGCCAGCGGCCCGCCGACAAAGCTTTCCGGCGCTACGTGCAGGATGCAGGCGCCGTAGCTGGTGCCGCTCATGCGCGCGTCCGAAATACGCAGCATGTCGCGCACGCCGGCCTTGAGCAGCTTCTTCGGGATCGGCAGTTGCCCCCATTCCGGCATGCCGGGCCCGCCCTTCGGGCCGCCGTTCTTGAGCACCAGCACATGGTCGGGCGTGACGTCGAGATCGTCGCGCTCCACCTCGCGCGCCATGTGATCGTAATTTTCGAACGCGATCGCCTTGCCGCGATGATGCAGCAAGCGTTTGTCGGCAGCCGCCGGCTTCATGACGCAGCCGCGCGGCGCCAGATTGCTGGTCAGCACTGCGGTCGCGCCTTCCGGATAAAGCGGCTTATCCAGCGCAGCAATCACATCCGCCAGGTGCACCTTGGCGCCGGCGATGTTGTCGCCGACGCCGCGGCCGGTGACGGTGAGGCACGATAGGTCGAGCATGTCCTTCATCTGCGCCATCAGCGCGCGCAGGCCGCCGGCATAGAAAAAGTCCTCCATCAAATATTTGCCGGACGGCGTGATGTTGGCGATCACCGGAACCTCGCGCGAGAGCGCGTCGAACCGCGCCATGTCGAGCGCGATGCCGGCGCGCCGCGCCAGCGCGATGACGTGGATGATGGCGTTGGTCGAGCCGCCGAGCGCCATATGGACGCGGATCGCGTTGTCGAACGCCGCCGGCGTGAGAATTTTCTCCGGCGTCAAATCCTCCCACACCATCTCGACGGCGCGGCGGCCGGCGGCGGCGCACATGCGCGGATGATTGGCGTCGGGCGCCGGGATCGACGACGCGCCCGGCAAAGCGAGCCCCAGCGCTTCGGTGATCGCCATCATGGTCGCCGCCGTGCCCATCACCATGCAGGTGCCGAACGAGCGCGAAATGCCGCCCTCGATCTCGTTCCATTCGTCGTCACCGATGCGCCCGGCGCGTTTCTCGTCCCAGTATTTCCAGGCGTCGGAGCCGGAGCCGAGCGTCTGGCCGCGCCAATTGCCGCGCAGCATCGGCCCGGCCGGTACGTAGATCGCCGGAATGCCCATGCTGATCGCGCCCATGACGAGCCCGGGCGTGGTCTTGTCGCAGCCGCCCATCAGCACCGCGCCGTCGATCGGATGGCTGCGCAGAAGCTCCTCGCATTCCATGGCCAGGAAGTTGCGATAGAGCATGGTGGACGGCTTGACGAACGGCTCGGCGAGTGACATCGCCGGTAGCTCGATCGGAAAGCCGCCAGCCTGATAGACGCCGCGTTTGACGTCGGCGGCGCGGTCGCGCAAATGGCCGTGGCAGGCGTTGATCTCGCTCCAGGTGTTGATGATGCCGATCACCGGCTTGCCGACCCAATCGTCGCGGTCGTAGCCGAATTGGCGCAGCCGCGAGCGATGGCCGAACGAGCGCAGGTCGTTCTTGCCGAGCCAGCGATAGCTGCGCAGGCTTTCGGGGGACTTTGCTTTCTCGTGGGTCATGAACCGATCTCATCCCGGTGAACTGATTTTTTCCGCACGGCGCAGCCTTTTGTCGATGCGATCCGTCTCATGGGTCCGACGCTCTGGTTGGGTCCTAATTTGACCTAAAGGCCCAAATCCACGGGAACGGCTTTGGCATCCGCGTACTTTCTGCGGGCCTCCTTACGAATTTCCTCCAGTTCCGCCTGCATCCGGTTTATATG
>JASHXZ010000534.1 GCA_030043285.1 Xanthobacteraceae bacterium
TCGCTTTTCCTGATCGCGGGTAATCACGATCGCAGGCTCGTCGCGCCTACCTCCCTGGCGGAGGGAGGTAAGCGCGTAGTCGTCATGAGTGACGGTGCTGCCTAAGCGCGGCAGTTACGCCTTCGTCTTCGCCGCGGCGTACGGCCAGATGACGTCGCCGGTCTTCAGATCGGGCGGGGTGAGCACAGTCTGATAGCTCATGCCGCGCCAGACATCGAGGCCGGCGCCCTGCTTGATGCCGTGATATTGCACCTGCATCATGCGCGACTTCACGAATTCGCCGTCCTTGTTGTACTCGATGTCGCCCATGATGCTCGGCATCTTGTGGCTGTGCAGATATTTGGCGATCTTGTCGTCGTCGAGGCTTTTGGTGCCGTTGACGGCGTCGGCCAGCACTTCGAGATAGGCGTAGCCCCAGGTGCCGAGATAATAGCCGAGTGGATCGACGCCCTCCTTCGGCGCGCGCGCCTGGTATTCGGCGAGGAAGGTCTTGACCGACGGCGTCAGAAGCTGCGGCGACGGCACCCAAGTCTCGTAATTGACGATGCCGTTGAGCAGCGGGCCGAGCTGGTTCTTGAACACAGTAGCCTGCAGCCCGACCATGCCGCCGCCGAGCATTTTTGGCGTGTAGTTCAGCTCGTTGACCGCTTTGATCATGCCGACCGAGTCGAGCGGATAGGAGCAGATCAGCGCGATATCGGCGTTCGTCGCCTGCATGGCGCGCACGATCGGCGAGAAGTCGGTCGTCGACGGTGGATAGTTCCTGTCGTAGGCGAACTTGAAGCCGTACTTCTTGGCGTTGGTGCGCGCGCCTTCGGCGGCATTGTGCGAGAATTCGAGATCCGCCCACGCCATCGCCACCGTGGTCGGCTTCGGATTCTGTGCCGCGGCGATCTGAAAGAAACCTTCAGTGAACGCCGGCTTCGTGTCGGGCCCCGACGGCAGCATGGCGAAATAGCGCGGGTAGTGGAAGGCGCTGTTCACCGCGAGCGCGAACAGCGAAATGAAGACTTTATTCTTCTGCATGACGACTGGCATCGCCGGCGCGGCCTGCGCCGTCGCATACGGGCCGACGACCAGGTCGCATTTGTCGACGTCGAGCAGTTTGGTGTAGATGCCCGGAATGGTCGACGGATTGGATTGGTCGTCGTAATAGATAAGCTTGACCGGTCGTCCGAGCAGGCCGCCGTTCTTGTTGGTGTGTTCCTCCCAGATCTTGGCGCCGAGCAGTGCCTGTTTGCCGTTCGGCGACAGCGGGCCGGTGAGTGCCATGGCGAAGCCGATTTTGATCGGTTCGCCGCCCTGCGCGAAGGCGCGCGCGGCCAGAGACGGCGTAAGCAACGCGGCGCCGATACCGGTATTGACGCCACGACGGGTCAGTTTGTGACTCATGAGTTCCCTCCACAAAGGCAATTATCGTTCGACGGCACTGGTCGCGGCCGGCGCGCCGTGGCTAATTGCCCCCGTGCCGCACCTGACGAAAGTGTCGCCGGTACAATGCCCTGCTTTGCCCCCCGTGAAAAGGGAGCGGCGGGCGGCGTGGCAATCTGCCCGAGTCGGCTCGACCGCGCCGTTTATGCGGCTTTCTGCAGGGCGATAATGACATAGGCCGGCCGGTCGATATGCGGCCGATGACAGATGGCTCGCTCTTGGTCTCCGACGACTACGACGGCGCGGTTTATCGCACCACTTACGGTGAAGGTGACACTACCCATTGAGGTGCAAAGAGGCGATTGCGCGAAAGAGGCGAAATCGACCACAATAGCGGCGAGGAAGCCCGCGCTTAGGCTTCCCACCAAATCGGGAGGAAGTCGTGATGGGATGCAAGACAAGCGGTCCAGTCGTGGCCGTCACTTTGGCTCTACTTGCCACAACCGCCCTGGCGCAGCAGGCCAGCCCGCCAGCAGCAGAACCCGCGCCAGCACAGCCCGCGGCGGCGCAGCCGGAGGCCCTGCCGCCGGGCTCGCCTTTGATCGGCCGGCCGGCGGATAACCCCGCCGCCGCGAAGCTCGCGCCGGTGCCGTCGCCGCCGCTTGCCATTGCGGCCGACAAGATCCCGGTCGGGGACCTCAAGGCGCCGAAGGGATTCAATATCGAACTCTACGCCAGCGGCATGCCGAATGCCCGCTCGATGGCGTATAGCCCCAAGGGCACGGTGTTCGTCGGCTCGCGCCTGCAGGACAAGGTCTACGCCATCACCAACAAGGACGGAAAGCGCCAGGTCCACGTGCTGGTGTCCGGCCTGTATCGGCCGAACGGCGTCGCCTATAAGGACGGCACGCTCTACATCGCCGAGCTGTCGCAGATCTCCAAGATCGAGAACGTCGACGACAAGATCGACGCCTCGCCGAAGCCGGTCGTCATCTACAGCGACCTGCCGAAGGATGAGGCGCACGGCTGGAAGTATCTGGCCATCGGGCCCGACAACAAGCTCTATTTCGAGGTCGGCCAGCCCGGCAACAACGTGCTGCACGACAAAAACCACGGCCAGCTCCGCCGCATCAATCTCGACGGTTCGGGCGCTGAAGTGATCGCCTACGGCATCCGCAACACCGTCGGCTTCGACTGGAATCCGCGAAACCACAATCTGTATTTCACCGACAACGGCCGCGACTGGCTGTCGGAAGACTTGCCCAACGACAAGCTCAACCGCATCACCAAGCTCGGCGAGGATTTCGGCGAGCCGTACTGCCACCAAGGCAACATTCCGGACATCGACTTCGGTTGGGGCCATAAGTGCAGCGACTACGTGCCGCCGGTTGCGCTGATGGGTCCGCACGCCGCGGCATTGGGCCTGAAGTTCTACACCGGCCACATGTTCCCGGCCGAATACCACGACCAGATGTTTGTCGCGCGTCACGGCTCGTGGAACCGGACGATCAAGTTCGGCGGCGACATCGCGCTGGTCCGCCTCAACCGGGACGGCAGCGTGAAATCGGTCGAGCCGTTCATCACCGGCTTTCTGCAGAACAACAATTACATCGGCCGGCCGGTCGACG
>JASHXZ010000535.1 GCA_030043285.1 Xanthobacteraceae bacterium
TCACCTACGCGCGTCATGCGTCGATCGGGCGGGTGGCCTGGTCGCGGGTGAGCCCCGACATTTCCTATGATCAGAAGGCGCCGGAGCCGGCGAGCGTGCTGGCGGCGCTCGCCGACGCCAAGGACGTCGCCGCCGTGCTCGATTCCTACGAGCCGCATGCGCCAGGCTATCTCGCGCTCAAGGCCAAGCTCGCCGAAATCCGCGGCGGCAATGCGCAGGGCATCAAGGCGCCGATCCCGGGCGGCCCGGTGCTCAAGGTCGGATCGCAGGACGCGCGCGTGCCGCAGCTGCGCGAGCGGCTCGGCGTCACCGGCGACGGCACCACTTATGACAAGGATCTCGCCGAAGCCGTCAAGAAATTCCAGAAGGAGAACGATCTCAAGGCGACCGGTCTGCTCACTCCGCAGACGGTCGAGGCGCTCAACGGCCCGCGCCCGAGCCACATCGCCGATATCATCATCGCCAACATGGAACGCTGGCGCTGGATGCCGCACGACCTCGGCAAGGATTACGTCATCGTCAATCTGCCCGACTACTCGCTGCGCGTGATGAGCGATGGCAAAGAGGTGTGGAAGACCAAGATCGTGATCGGCAAGCCCGGCATGCCGACGCCGATCATGACTGGGACGATGAAGTTCATAACCATCAACCCGATCTGGCACGTGCCGCCGTCGATCGTTAATCGCGAATATCTGCCGGCGCTGGAGCAGGACCCGACCGTGATGTCCCGCATGGGGCTCGTGGTCGACCACAATCAGGACGGCGGCATCAGCATCTGGCAGCCGCCCGGCGACAAGAACGCGCTCGGCCGCATCCGCTTCAACTTCCCGAACAAATTCCTGGTGTACCAGCACGACACGCCGGACAAGTACATGTTCGCCTACGACAAGCGCGCGTTCAGCCATGGCTGCATGCGCGTGCTCGATCCGCCGAAATATGCCGAGGTGCTGCTGTCGCTGGTGCGCCCGAACGATCACTACACCATCGAGCGCATCAAAAAGATGTACGGGCCGAGCGAGGTCAATATCGATTTCCCGACCTTCATTCCGGTGCACCTGACTTATCAGACAGCGTTCGTCGACGACGCCGGCAAGCTCGAATTCCGCGACGATATTTACGGCCGCGACAGGGAGGTGCTGGCGCTGCTCCAGGGGCCGGAGCGGCGCGTCGCCGACATTCCGGTCGAGCACAAGATCGACATTACGCACCGCCAGGTGCTGGCCGTGCCCGACAGCCCCTCGCTGTGGGGCAATGGCGGCCGCCGCGGCTATCCGGGCCAGGCGAGCGGCGGCGAGGGCTTCTTCGCCCGCCTGTTCGGCGGCTTCTCCCAGCCGCAGGCGGTGGCGCCGCCGCGGCCGGCCGTTCGGCATCGCAAAGTGACGCGCGCGACGCGCCCATCGGAGCCGGTGGCGCAGTAAGTATCCGCAAGGGTTGGATATTGAATTTTGCACCGAGCGGCGTTATACAATATGTATAACGCCGGAGTTGCCCGTGAGCGACCGTGAAACCTTTGCGAAATCAGATGGTTACGTCTTGCAGGTAAAAAAGATCGGCAATTCAACCGGTCTTATTTTGCCGAAGGAATTGCTGGCACGCCTGAAGCTCGCCGAAGGCGACAAGTTGCACGTCGTCGAACAGACCGAGCGTGGGCTTAAGCTCAGCCCCTACGATCCTAAACACGCGAAGGCGATGGAGATCGCGCGACGATCGTTCCGCAGGTATGCGGATACCTACCGCACGCTGGCGAAATGAAAGAGCCGGAATGGCTCGACATTGAGCTTGTTCTTGATTTCCACGCTGAGCAACTTGCGCTATTTGGCGGTGCCGATGGCATCCGTGACCGTGGACTTCTCGAATCCGGATTGGCGCGTCCGATCAACAAGTTCGCTTATGGTGAGACCGAGCTTGCTGCCCTCGCCGCAGCTTATGGATTTGGCATTGCGCGCAATCGTGCCTTCGTTGACGGCAACAAGAGAACAGCGCTCGCCTCAATGATCGTGTTTCTTGGACTAAACGGTATCGATCTTGACGTTACGCAAGAGGAAGCGACCGCAATTATTCTCGGGCTTGCGGCCGGGGAAATTCCAGAAGAGATCCTGGCAAACTGGATCGCCGATCACATGAAGCCGCTCGATGCGCCAGGGATTGCGCCCTGACGTTATTATGTCTCTGCGAAGTATTATGTCTTTGCCAAGGTGCTCCTGATCATGCCGACCGACCGCGAAAAGAACCGCTTGTCCGCCCGCGCTGCGCGCTATGCGCGGGTCGGCGCCAATGTCGGCGGCGTGGCGGCGCGCTATGCCGGGCGGCGGCTCCTTGGCGGCGCGCCGGATCGCGCCGGCGACGCGCTGGCGCTGTCGTCGGCGCTCGGCCGGCTCAAGGGTCCGCTGATGAAGGTCGCGCAGCTCCTTGCGACCATTCCGGATCTGTTGCCGCCCGAATACGCCGCCGAACTGCAAAAGCTGCAGAGCGAAGCGCCGCCGATGGGCTGGGCGTTCGTCAAGCGTCGCATGAGCGCCGAACTGGGTGCGGACTGGGAGCAAAAATTCCAGAAATTCGAGCATCATCCGGCCGCCGCCGCGTCACTCGGTCAGGTGCACCGCGCCCGCTCGCTCGACGGCGAGGATTTGGCCTGCAAGCTGCAATATCCCGACATGCAGTCCGCGGTCGAAGCCGATCTGCGGCAGCTGCAGTGGCTGCTTGCCATCCGCCGCCGCCTCGACGCTGCAATCGACACCAGCGAAATTGCCAAAGAAATCGGCGCGCGGGTGCGCGAAGAGCTCGACTATTTCCGCGAGGCCAAGCACGTCGCGCTTTATCGGATCATGCTCGACGGCATCGATATCGTGCACGTGCCGCGCGCCTGGCCGGAGCTGTCCACGGGCCGGCTCTTGACCCTCGACTGGCTCGACGGCAGCCGCATGCTCGCGCACAAGAACGATCCGCTCGCCGCGCGCAACGCGCTGGCGCGCGCCATGTTCACCGCTTGGTGGTTTCCATTCAGCCGCTTCGGCGTCATCCACGGCGACCCGCATCTCGGCAATTACACGGTCTTTGGCTTGGATGGAGGCAGTCCACGCAAATCGTCGGCCGGGCCCGTCGGCATCAATCTGCTCGATTACGGCTGCATCCGTATCTTCGCACCGAAATTCGTCCAAGGCGTTGTCGACCTTTATCACGGGCTCCTGCGCGGCCAGGACGACCTGATCGTGCATGCCTACGAGACGTGGGGTTTTTGCGGGCTGTCGCGCGAACTCATCGACACGCTCAATATCTGGGCGCGCTTCATCTATGCGCCGCTGCTTGACGATCGCGTCCGCACCATCGCCGACGGCGTCGCGCCGGCCGAATACGGCCGCCGTGAAGCGTTCCGCGTCCACCAGGCGCTCAAGCGCAAGGGACCGGTGACGGTGCCGCGCGAATTCGTGTTCATGGACCGCGCCGCCATCGGCCTCGGCGCCGTGTTCCTGCACCTGCACGCCGAGCTGAATTTCTATAAGCTGTTCAATGAAGCGATCGAGCGCTTCTCCATCGACCGTGTCGCCAAGCGCCAGGCGGAGGCACTGGCGAAGGCGGGGCTGTGATTCTTTC
>JASHXZ010000097.1 GCA_030043285.1 Xanthobacteraceae bacterium
GGCCGAACGTGCCCAAGGTCGATCTCATCACCACCGACGGCTTCCTCTATCCCAACGCCATCCTCGAGCGCGAAGGCTTGATGGAGCGCAAGGGCTTTCCCGAAAGCTACGACCTACCGGCGCTGCTGCGCTTTCTTTCGGACATCAAAGCCGGTTATCGACCGGTGCGTGCGCCGGTCTATTCGCATCTTGTCTACGACGTGCTGCCGAACCAATGGATCGAGATCGACCGGCCGGAGATCCTCATCGTCGAAGGCCTCAACGTGCTGCAGGCCGGGCGCCTGCCCAAGGACGGCAAGGCGGTGCCGTTCGTCTCCGACTTTTTCGACTTTTCGGTTTATCTCGACGCCGACGAGGATGTGCTCTTGTCCTGGTACGTCACCCGATTTCTGACGTTGCGCGGCACCGCCTTCGCGGATCCAAAGTCCTACTTTCACCGTTATGCCAAGCTGTCCGACGCCGACGCCGTTGCCACCGCGACGTCGATCTGGAACCGAATCAATCTGGTCAATCTGCGCGAAAATATTTTGCCGACCCGGCCGCGCGCCGATCTGGTGCTGAAGAAAAGCGAGACGCACCAGGTCGAGGAAGTGGCGCTGCGGCGGCTGTGAGCGGCCTCAAGCCGCGAGCGCTGCTTTATCAGCCGCGGCTAGCGCGGCGGCGAGGCGCTTGCGGTCGAGCGGCTTGACCAAAAATCCATCCATGCCGGCGTCAAGGCAGGCGTCGCGGTCTTCGGCCGATGCATTGGCGGTCAACGCGACGATTGGCGTCCGCCGGCCGCCTTGCTCGGCTTCGAGCGCGCGGATGCGGCGTGTTGCTTCAAGCCCGTCCATTCCCGGCATGTGCAGGTCCATCAGCACGCGATCGTAAGGCATGCCTTCGGCGCGGGCAGCAACCCAGCTATCGACGGCGGCCGTGCCATTACCCGCCATGGTCGGCCGATGGCCGAGCTTGACCAAGAGTGCGTGTATCAGCAGCGCATTGATGTCGTTGTCCTCGGCGACCAGGATCGATAGCCCGGCAGCGGGCCTTGCCGCTTTGTCGTCGGCGACCAGTTCGTCGGCGGGTGCAGAATCAAACGCGTCGCCATCGGCGAAACGCGCAGCCAGCGAGACGGCGCGCACCGGCTTGATCAGATAACCCGAAAATCCCGCCGCCCGCAGCGCTGCAAGTTCACCGCGCATCGCCGGCGCCAGCAGCACAATCCGCCGCGGCACGCTGGCTGCCATTCGTGCGACCGTCTCGCTTGCCGGTGTGCCCAGCGCCTGATCGACCAGGACGGTTGTCCACGGCTGTTCCGACAACACCGCAGCCGCGGCCTTTTCGCCCGGAATGACCTGCGTGCGCGCGCCCCAGCCCTGCAGGTGGCGCGCCAAAAGCGAGGCTTCGATCGCGCCCGGCGCGACGATCAAAATGTTCTGGGCGCTGAGATCGGGCGCGGCGAATTGCGGCTCGTCGGCGTCGCCGGCGCGCGGCAGCGGCACGGTGACGCGAAACGTCGAGCCTTTGCCGGGTGCGCTCTCCACATCGATCGTGCCGCCCATGCTCTCGACAATGCGCTTGGAGATGGCGAGGCCGAGCCCGGTGCCGCCGAACTTGCGCGCCGCGCCGCCGTCGGCCTGCTCGAACTCGAAAAAGACGCGAGCCTGATCTTCGGGCGAAATGCCGATGCCGGTATCGCGCACTGCGATCGTCACCAGGTCGGGCGTCGCGGCAGGCTCGAGCATGATCGAGACGCCGCCTTCTTCGGTGAACTTGATGGCGTTGCCGGCGAGATTGAACAGTACCTGGCGCAACCGCGCCGCGTCGCCGACGACGCGCGCCGGCAGGCGCTCGTCGACGTAGCAGCAGATTTCCAAGCCCTTGGCCTGGGTGCGCGGCCCTAAAAGTTCGATTGCTTCTTCGACGAAGGCCGCAAGCTCGAAGGGCTGCGCCGCAAAGCCAAGCCGGCCGGCTTCGATCTTGGAGAAATCGAGGATCTCGTCGATCAGCGCCAGCAGCGTGTCGCCGGAATTTTTGACGGCGTTGAGGTAAGTTGTTTGTTCCGCCGACAGCGGCGTGTCGCGCAACAGATCGGCCATGCCGAGAATGCCGTTGAGCGGCGTACGGATCTCGTGCGACACCATGGCGAGGAAGCGCGACTTTGCCAGATTGGCCATTTCGGCCTGATCGCGCGCTTCGGCGAGCGCCCGCTCGGCCTCGATCCGGTCGGTGATGTCGCGGCCGACGCTTTGGGTCTCGGTGCCGGCCTCGGAGCGCACGGCGACTTCACGCCAGGCGATCCAGCGCGGGCCACAGGGCGAAGCGATTTTCTGGTCGTAGGCGCGCGTGCCGTCGGCGCGCGTCGTGGTGTCGCTGCACTCCAGCACCGGCAAGGTGAAGCTCGTCGCCAGCAAACTGCCGCGGCCTTGGCCGGCCAGCGTGCAGAACGCGTCGTTGACGTAGGTGACGGCGCCGCCGCCGTCGCGCCGCACAATGACGTCGTCCTGGGCCTCGAAAAAGCTCTTGGCGCGCTCCTCGGCCTCCTTGATCTGCCAGTTGCGGTCGGCGGCTTCGTCGAGCCGCGTCTCCAGATGCCGCAGCTCTTTTTTCATGCGGTAGATGCGCGACAGTAGCAGCCCGATCGCGCCGCAGGCGCCGCCGAACAGCGCCGAAACGCCGATCGCGAACATGTAGGGGTCGTAGGACCCCCGGTCACCCATGGTGCCGGAGAGGAAGCCGAAGGCGATGCCGAATGCCATCGAGGTGATGACGACGGCGCGTACGATCAGCGATATCAGCCGGCGGACCACAATGGCGGGCTTTTTGAGAGTGGCGCGCTGCCGCATGGTCCCGTCCCGCTCGGCGCGCTATCCGGCGGCCGATGGCGGCCGTGGTGGCGCTCTAGTTTTCGTTCGACGCTTGACGCGGATTGTGACTTATGAACGTTGCGCATCCCTTGCCGGCGCCGAGCGCGATTGGAGCGAGGGTTGCCGGTTTGTTAACATCCCCGTAGACCATCGAGCACGTGGTCCGATGCGTTCGGCAGGGCCGGAGAATTGTGATGGATAAAGCGGTTAATAACAGGCGTTCGCGCGGGCACTCTGCGGCGCCCGCCCGGCTGGAGCGGCCGACACGGACCGAGGCCGAGGCCGCGGTACGGACGCTCATTCGCTGGGCCGGCGACGATCCGGACCGCGAGGGCTTACGCGCCACCCCGTCGCGGGTGGTGCGGGCCTACGAGGAATGGTTTGCCGGCTACAAGGACGAGCCGCAGGACTATCTCAAGCGCACGTTCGAGGAGACCGGCGGCTACGATGAGGTCGTGGTGCTGCGCGACATCCGCTTCGAGTCGCATTGTGAGCACCACATGGCGCCGATCATCGGCCGCATCCACATCGGCTACCTGCCGAGCAACCGCGTGGTCGGGATTTCCAAGCTAGCGCGCCTGGTCGAGGTCTATGCGCGGCGCCTGCAGATTCAGGAGAAGCTCACCGCCGAGGTCGCGGCGTGTCTCGACGCCGTTCTCAAGCCGCACGGTGTTGCCGTGGTCACCGAGGCCACGCACCAGTGCATGACCACGCGCGGCGTGCACAAGCCCGGCGTCACCATGGTGACGAGCCGGATGCTCGGGGTTTTCCGCGACCACGCCGAAACGCGCCAGGAATTTTTGGCCGCCATCGGCATGCGCGGCACCCACATCGCCAACGGTAACTAATCTAAGGCTCAATCACTGGATCGTGCGGCGGCCAAGAGCAACTACAAGGGCGCAAGGGGGTTCCGTCAGGTGCTCGATCGCGCGCCAGATGCCTGCTGGGTTCCGAATATGTAGCCGAACAGACCTGTCAACAACGGCAGAAGCAGGTTCAGGAGTACAAGCTGGGCTTCCTGAAACCAGGATGCGTGAAAATCCTTTCGCTCGTCGCTCAACTGCTTTGTGTAGTTGGCCAGCAGCCGCATCCGATCAAGGGGTGCAGTTACGACCTTTGCGCTTTTGGCAGTGTCGAGAATGGCTGCACAGGCACTGAGAGCGGTGGCCCGGTTAGAATCCGTAGGCGGCGGCACGCACCCTTGGAGTGCCGTCCTCTGCTGTTCGGATATCGCACCGAGCCGGGCCAGCGCCTCATTGAGCCTCTGGGCGTCCTTC
>JASHXZ010000536.1 GCA_030043285.1 Xanthobacteraceae bacterium
CGCCGCCGGCATCGGCGAGCGCATCTTCCCGGCCGAGGAGGCGCCGCTGATCGCCGAGCTGATCCGGCGCGACACGCCGTTCTATCAGGCGCAGATTACGCGGGAGGCGGTCGACGGCCTGAACAAATTCGCCGTCGCAATCGGGCTCGTCAAAGAGCCGGTGACCTACGACGCGCTGGTAGTGACGCAGTTCCACGATTTGTGGAATGGATAATTTTTCGCCAGCGTCCTCACGGTGAGGTCGCGAGCAGTTTGTCCTTGACCAGAAAATCGACGCCGCGGACATAGGCGGTATCGTTGTCGCCGCGAATTTGCCCGCGCGCGGCGGCGACGAACTGCTTGCTCTGCAGATCGGCGATCCTGATGTCCATGGTGGAAATGAGCGTCGAGACTTTGTGCACGACGGCAATCACGGCGAACTTGGCGCCGGTCTTGCGCGCCACCGCAACCCAGCAATCGCCGCAAGCATAACGCGGTTCGGTGGCCTTGATCTCGGCCGCGAACGGCGCGAGGTCGAGCGGCCGATATCGGCCGCTTTGCGCAAGCAGGTCGGCGAGCTCGCGGGTCGCGAGCGCCAAGCGTTGCTGCTGTCCGGGCTTCGCGCCCTCGCCGCTGGTATCCAGCAGCTCGAACGGAAAAACCGCGGTCGGGCTCGGCGGCGCGGCTCGCGCGGCGCAGGACAGCGCCAGCAGCAATGCGGCAGCGGCGCGCACGATAAATCGGCTCAACATCACATCTGACCCGAACTGATTGAACTCGTTAGATCACACCGACGCATGCGCGACGCCGGCGGTCGCTTTGAGCGCATCGCCGGCGGCGTCATGAAAATTCGCACCTTCCGGCAGCATGATCGAGGCCGGGCGCACCGCGTGGGTCGCCGGATCGATGCCGTCCGGCTCGCCGCCGCGCGCCGCCGCGAGCGCCGCCTTGCGCAACCGCGCCCGCGCCATGATGACGCCGTTGTCGGTCGAGACCAGATTTTCTTTGCTGCGATCCTGGATCGGCCCGCAGCTTTCCTGGATCGCCGCGTCCTGCATGGCGATGCCTTTGACGCCGCTGTACGACTTGTGATGCTGCTGCGCCACGCGGTCGATCATGTAGTCGTTGTCCTTGTTGACCACGGGGCGGAACGAGCCGGGAATGAGATTGACGTGGATGCCGCCGCCGCCCCGCATGATATCGAGCTCGTGCGCGGAGAGCGGCCGCGCCGGATGGTGGGTGAAGCACCACACCATGCAGTTCTCGTCGTCGACCGGCACGAAGGCGTGGCCGTTGAGCGCGTTGTCCCCGTAGGGCGGGATCATGGTGTGGAACGGCATGACCCATTGGGTGATGCGCCAATAGAGCTTGCCGGGCGTTGCCGGCCGGCGCACGCCGATCACCATGCCGCCCTTGCTCTCCACCACCTCGAAACGGACGCTGGTCTCGCGGGTGAACTCTGCGCCCTGGCCGACATGGAGCGGCTCGCTGCGCAGATCATGGCGGTGCAGGAACGACACGTGCACCGAATCGATGCCGCCTTCGAGCGCTTGGAGCCAGTTGCATTCCTGGGTGCGTTTGCTGACGAAGCGGTGCTCGGGCGCGATCGTGGCCCATTCGAAATTCGGCAGCGGCGGCTTTTTGTCGGCCGGGCCCATGTAGATCCAGATCACGTCGCCCATTTCGACGCACGGATACGACGTGAGCTTGATCTTCTTGCAGAAGCCGCTCTCGACCGGCTCCGAAGGCACTTCGATGCACTGGCCGCTGACGTCGTATTTCCAGCCGTGATACGGGCAGCGCAGGCCGTGCTCCTCGTTCCTTCCGAACCACAGCGACACGCCGCGATGGGCGCAGAACTCGTCCATGACGCCGATCCGGCCCGCGGTGTCGCGGAATGCGATCAGCCGCTCGCCGAGCAGCTTGAGCCGCACCGGCGGGCAATCGGGTTGCGGGATTTCCGCCGCCAGCAGCGCCGGAATCCAATAGCGCCGCATCAGGTCGCCCATCGGCGTGCCGGGGCCGGTCAGGGCGAGAAAATCGTTCAATTCGCGCGTGGTCATTTGCGGTGCCTGCTCTTATTCAACGCCCGGACTCTACATTATCGGAGGCCTGCGGCGTAGGGGCGCTCGCGCATACTCTACTCTTGGTCATCGCATTGCGCGTTCCATAGTCATAATATGTCGCGCAGACTCGGAGCTCCACCATGACCAAGCTCGTCCGCAATCATTCGCACTGGGGTGCGTTTCTGGCCGAGGTCCACGACGGCCGCGTCGTCGGCGTGCGCCCGTTCGAGCACGATCCGGAACCGTCGCCGTTGATCGAGGCCGTGCCGGCTGGGGTGCATTCGCCGCTGCGCGTGATGCAGCCGGTGGTGCGCGAGGGCTGGCGCCAGGGCGGCGCCGGCAACGGTCCGGGCCGCGGTCGTGAGCGTTTCGTGCCGGTGTCGTGGGACGAGGCGCTCGATCTCGTCGCCGGCGAGCTCGACCGCGTGCGCCGCGACTATAGCCACGACGCCATCATGGCCGGCTCGCAGGGCTGGGGCTCGGCCGGGATTTTTCATGAGGCGCGCGGCCAGTTGCGCCGCTTCATGTCGGCGCTCGGCGGCTTCGTCGACCAAACCTCGAATTACAGTTTCGGCACCGCGCTGGTGTTTCTGCCGCATGTGCTCGGCAGCGCCCAGTCTGTCACCGGCCCGCTGACCTCGTGGTCGTCGGTCGCGCGGCATTCGAAGCTAATGGTGCTATTCGGCGGCGCCAATCCGAAGAACATGCAGGTCACCAAAGGCGGCTGCGGCGCGCATGCCATCGGCAACTCGCTTGCCGAACTGGCGGCCGCCGGCGTCGAGGTGATCAATGTCAGCCCGATCCGCGAGGACGGTCCGCAGGCGGTGGCGCCGCAATGGCTGCCGATCCGGCCCGGCACCGACACTGCGCTATTGCTCGCGCTGACCCACACGCTGATCGCCGAGGACCTCCACGACCGCGAATTCCTGTCGCGTTGCTGCATCGGCTTCGAGCGCGTGCAGGCTTATCTGATGGGCACGACCGACGGCCAGCCCAAAGATGCCGATTGGGCCGCGCCGATCACCGGCATCGCCGCCGACACGATCCGCGCGCTGGCGCGCCGCATGGCGTCGCGTCGCACCATGATCAGCGCATCGTGGTCGCTGCAGCGTGCCGATCATGGCGAGCAGCCGTACTGGGCGGTAATTTTGCTCGCCTCATGCCTCGGCCAGATCGGGCTGCCGGGCGGCGGTTTCGGTTTCGGCTACGGCTCGGCGACCGGCATCGCCGAGCCGCCGCTCGCCTTCAAGGCGCCGGCGATGGAAGGACTCGCCAACCCGCTCGGCCGCGCCATTCCGGCCGCACGCATCGCCGAGTGCCTGGCGCGCCCCGGCGAGCCGTACGATTTCAACGGCCGCAAGGCGACCTATCCGGACATCAAGCTCGTCTACTGGGCCGGCGGCAATCCGTTCCATCATCATCAGGACACCAACCGGCTGCGCGCGGCGTGGCAGAGGCCGCAAACCGTCATCGTGCACGAACCGTGGTGGACCGCGACCGCGCGCCACGCCGACATCGTGCTGCCGGCCACCACTACGCTGGAGCGCAACGACATCGGCTGCGCGCCGCGCGACCGCTTCGTCATCGCCATGCAAAAGGCGGTCGAGCCGGTGGGGCAAGCGCGCGACGATTTCGCCATCTTCTGTGCGCTGGCGCGTCGCCTCGGCTGCGAGGAAACCTACAGCGCCGGCCGCGGCGAGACCGGCTGGCTGCGCCACCTTTACGACAGCTGGCGCGGCAGCGTGCGCACCAACGCGGCAGCGATTCCCGATTTCGACCGCTTCTGGCAGGACGGCTTTTTGGAAATTCCGGCGGGCGCCGACGAGTACGTGTTGTTCTCGAGCTTCCGCGGCGATCCGGAGCGCAACAGGCTGGCGACGCCGTCCGGCCGCATCGAGCTTTATTCGGAGAAGATCGCGGGCTTCGGCTACGACAATTGTCCGCCGCATGCGAGCTGGATCGAGCCGTCGGAATGGCTCGGTGCGCGCACGCCGGCCGACTATCCGCTGCATCTGGTTTCGAGCCAGCCGCGTTTTCGCCTGCACAGCCAGATGGACGGCGGCCCGGTTTCGGCGCGTGGCAAGGTGGCCGGCCGCGAAGCAGTGGCCCTGCATCCCGACGACGCGCGGGCCCGCGGTATCAGCGACGGCGACGTGGTGCGCGTCTTTAATTCACGCGGCGCCTGTCTCGCCGGCGCGGTCATCACCGACACCTTGTCGCCGGGCGTCGCCAAGCTCTCGTGCGGCGCCTGGTACGATCCGGCCAACACCGAAGACGGTGCGCTGTGCGCCCACGGCAACGCCAATATGCTCACGCACGACCGCGGCACCTCGAAGCTGAGCCAGGGCCCGTCGAGCGGCACCAACATGGTCGAGATCGCGCTGTGGACCGACGCCCCGCCGCCGCTGCGCATCACGCAACCGCCGGAGATCGCGATATGAAAAAAGGCGGCACGCAAACTAAGATAGAAAAAATACAATTTGCGATACAGGATGCGCTCCTGAGATTCTATACTTTCATAATCGGGTATAGGTTCAAAAGAGAGCTGAACGATCGTGTCGTCCCGGACCATTACAAAAAATCTCCGGACAATGCGACAATAAGGGCAAAAGCAACAGCGAGCCTTGCTTCTGTTGCCATATTCCTTGGGCTTGCTGTTGCGTCACTCGCGGCCATCATCGCGGCCAACGACCATTTGCGCGAGGCGGTAAAGGGCGGCTGGCGAACGAGCGCCATTGGCGTAGTTGTCGTACTAGCCTTGTATTTTAACGTGCGACAAGAACGAGTTCTCAGCAGCGAATACGAGGAGAAGAAAGCTTGGGATTACCCACTGCTTTGGTTCTTGCTTTTGTCGAATTCGGTGCTCTTGCTGATCTGGCCGTTAGCCTGCCGGCAAAATAGCCAGTTTCTCTTCTGCGAAGAGTTGGCTCCATCTAAATTCCCACACGCGATGGCGCTTGCAGGCTTGGCGATGATCGTGGCGTCCATTTTGTTTCAAGTCTTTGCCGCGGAATTTTATGATTCGGCCGCTGGCTGGCGCGGCGGCGAGGAGGAGAGAGGAAGAACTCTGCGCTTCCATTTGGCCTCTCTTGCCAGCCACTCGTTTCTGATAGGCATCGGGCTAGCTATTTTGGGAGTCATGCTGCTGCTGAGTTACATAAACGTTTGGATTGCCTCAGTTGCCAGTCTGGGGAGCTTGTATGCTATTATTGGGCTTACTGAGATCGAGCGAGCGCTGTGGCATCGCCACCCAACCAATTCATGTACTGACCATCCGGATTCGAGCGCAGAAGACCGGAGGGAGACGGCGGCATGCGAACCAGCAAAGACCGCATTTTGACCACCCACGCCGGCAGCCTGTCGCGGCCGGCGAGCCTCATTGCGCTGAGCAAGTCGATCGCGATCGGCGAAGCGAAGGGTGATGACCCGGCTTACGCCCAGGTTCTGGCCGCCTCGGTCGCCGACGTGGTCAAGAAGCAGCGTGAGCTTGGCGTCGACATTCCTGATGACGGTGAGTTCGGCAAGCCGGTCGCCGGCTCTTATGACTACGGCGCGTGGTGGAATTACGCCTTCGCCCGGATGTCGGGGTTTTCGCCGGCCGGCAGCCCGGCCGCCGCCGCGCATGAGACCCAGCATAAGAAATCGACCGTCGCCGAGGTCGCGCTGACGTCGTTCGCCAACCGGCGCGACTGGCAGAAATTCGGCGAGTTCTATCTCGACCCGGAATCGAGCGGCAGCCTGATGGGCAGCGCGGCGCG
>JASHXZ010000537.1 GCA_030043285.1 Xanthobacteraceae bacterium
GCGCGATGGCCTTCTTCCATCCAGTCCTCGATGGCGTGGCTTTGCAGTTCGCGGCCGCCTTTGATCAGGGTCAGCCAGAAATACGCGGCGCCGAGGTTCGGTTCGAGGCTGTGCTGCTCGAAGAACATCCATTGCAGCGCGTCGGCGCGATCGACGCGGTCCTCGGGCGCAAGCGGCGTGCCGCCGGCAATGTACCAGAGGATGGCGTTGGATTCGGCGAGATAGCGGCTTGGCGCGACTTCAAGGAGCGGCACCTGGCCGTTGGGATTCTTGAGCAGGAACTCGGGCGTGTGGCTTTCGCCCTTGAGGATGTCGACCTCGATCAGGCGATAGGGAATGCCAAGCTGCGCCAAGGCGAGCCGCGCCTTGTAGCTGTTGCCGGAACGCTGCATCGAGTAGAGCGTGAACATCGGCGCTCCGACTTTCCCTGCGCGGCCCCTCCCGATTGCCGTTTGCGCATTTATTGTTCGAACGCGGCGATGTCGTGACCGCCCTGCGAGCCGCTGTCCGCCATCCTAGAGGAAGTGCCGCCGAAACGCACCAGCGGAACGCGGCCAAGCTCCGCACGCCGCCACAGCACCCAGAAGGCCGCGAGCATTGCCGGCACGCCGAGCGGGATCAACGTCGCCTGCGCCACGCCGCGCGCCACGAGCGGCGCGGCCCATAGGGCGGCGAGCGCAGTCTTCTCCCATGGCCGGAAACCGCGGGCGAGCGAATCGGTGGTGAAGAAGGCGATGGCAGACGCCAGCACCATCATGTCGTAATCCAAGGTGTAGGGCGTGGCGAGAATGGCGCCGAGGCACAGCGCTGCGGCCTTAAGTGCATGCGGGGCGGTGCTGCGCCAAAGCCGCACGATGGCGATGCCGAGTGCCGCGGTGAGCACGCCCTGAAGCGCGTAAGCAAGCGGGATCGGTGCGCCCCACATGCGCGCCCACGAGAACAGGCTCTGGATTTTTTGCCAGCCGGTATCGCCCTGTTCGAGCACGACCGTGCGCGAGTACTCGGTCGAGAGCGCAAAAGCGTGCCAGACTTGCGGGCCGAACGCGAGCGTGGTGACGAGCGTCAGGGCGGCGACAGTCGCGACGGCGGCCGCGATGGCGCGCCATTGGCCGGCGGCGATCAGCGCAATCGGAATGAGCAGGCCGAATTGCGGTTTGTAGATCAAAAGCCCGATCAGGATGCCGGCGAGCGTCGGGCGCTTCTCGAGCGCCAGCAGCGCTCCGGCCAACAGTGCGGCCGTGAGAAATCCGTTCTGGCCGTGCCCGATATTGATCAGCACCGCCGGAAAGGCCAGCGCGAGAAGAAATAAGTCGCCGCTTCCAGCCACGCGGGAAACGCCGGAGCCGATCATCCAGATGGTCAGCAGATAAAGCGCGAGCGTCGCCGCCTGCCAGACCGTGAGCGCAAAGCCGTATGGCATTTTGGCAAGCAGCGCCGCGACGAAAAGAAAGTATGGCGGATAGTGCCAGCCGTAGAATGGCGTTGCCTTGCCGAACAACGCTTGCTCGCGCGCGTATTGTTGCGGCGGATCGAATGGCGCCAGCGCATTGCCGTCGCGCACATAGGTGCCGGCGGCGTAGACGTTGGAGAAATCGGTGCCGAGCGGCCGACCCTGGCGGTCGATCCCGCCGTGCGCGGTCACGACCAGAAACGCAAAGCCCGCGACCGAGGCGATCAAGATCGCGGCGGCGATAAACCGGAGGCGCTCGCGCGTGAGCCAATCGCCGCTCCGCAAGCGCTCGCGCGCTCGCCCTATGGCTGTTCCGATCCGCATGGCCATATTGCGCATTAGGCCAGCCCAGCCTTAACGGAGCGTTTGCGGCTTGCGCGGGTGGCGCGACGGGTGCGGCGGCCATAACTGGGCCGTGGAACCGCGCTTTGGCCTTGCCTGTGCGGCGGCATCGCTTTAGGAAGCACGCGCCGCAAGCAGGTGGAGACGGAAATGGCCTTTCTGGCGGACCGCACGACGCGCATCAAACCCTCGGCCACCATGGCGGTGACCGACAAGGCGCGCGCGCTCAAGGCGGCCGGCCGCGACGTCATCGGGCTCGGCGCCGGCGAGCCGGACTTCGACACGCCCGATAACATCAAGGAGGCCGCCATCAAGGCGATCCGTGACGGCCGGTCGGCGAAATATACCGCCGTCGAAGGTATTGCGGAGCTCAAGGCCGCCGTGGCGCGCAAGTTCAAGCGCGAGAACGAACTCGACTACAAGCCGTCGCAGATCATCATCGGCACCGGCGGCAAGCAGGTACTGTTCAACGCTTTTCTGGCGACGCTCAATCCGGGCGACGAGGTCATCATCCCGGCGCCCTATTGGGTGAGCTATCCGGAGATGGTGCTGGCCACCGGCGGCGAGCCGGTCTCGGTCCAGACCAGCATAGAGGAAGGCTTCAAGATGAAGCCGGAGGCGCTGGAGCGCGCTATCACGCCGAAGACAAAGTGGCTCCTGTTCAACTCGCCGTCGAACCCGACTGGCGCCGCCTACACGCGCAGCGAGCTCAAGGCGATCACCGATGTCCTCGTGCGTCATCCGCATGTCTGGGTGATGAGCGACGACATGTACGAGCACCTGGTCTACGACGACTTCGCGTTCTTCTCGCCGGCGCAGCTCGAACCGCGGCTCTACGAACGCACGCTGACGGTGAACGGCGTGTCCAAGACCTATTGCATGACCGGCTGGCGCATCGGCTATGGCGGCGGCCCGGAGCCGCTGATCAAAGCGATGGCGATGCTGCAGTCGCAATCGACGTCGAACCCGACCGCGGTGGCGCAATGGGCGGCGGTCGAGGCGCTCAGCGGCCCGCAGGATTTTATCGACAAGCACAACAAGATCTTCAAGGAGCGCCGCGACCTCTGCGTCTCCATGCTCAATCAGGCGAACGGCATCCGCTGCCCGAAGCCGGAGGGCGCATTCTACGTCTATCCGTCCTGTGCGGGTACGATGGGCAAGACCGCCCCGACCGGCAAGAAGCTTGCGACCGACGAGGATTTCGTCACCGAGCTTCTCGAGGCCGAAGGCGTCGCGGTCGTGCAGGGTACGCCGTTCGGCTTCGGCCCGGCGTTCCGTATCTCCTATGCGACGGCGACCGCTGCCCTCGAACAGGCCTGCGCCCGCATCCAGCGCTTCTGCGGGAACTTGAAGTAACTCCGGCGCTCCTTCGCCCCGTCGGCCGTGCTTCAGCGGCCGCAAGGCAATGATGCGTCGCTGCGAAAGACCGCAGGCGACGGCGGCTCGGTTCTCGCGTAGAATGGCCGAAAGGCCCGGGTGGGCGGGCCGGTGAGGGAGAACCCAATGTCACGTGCTGCCCTGGCAGCGGTTTGCGGCACGGCCGCGGCGCTTGCTACGATTCTGACGTCGCCTGCGACCGCGCAGGGGCCGCGCATTCAAGCCGGCGAGCTCGACTGTTCACTGTCCGCCAGCATAGGGCTTGTGGTCACGTCGCAGCGCAACGTCAGCTGCTTCTTCCACGCTGCCGGCTCGCCCGATACCGCCTATGTGGGCTCCCTGACCCGCGTCGGTCTCGACGTCGGAGTCACCAGCGGCGGCAAGATCGTCTGGGCAGTGTTTGTCAACACGGACAGGTATGCCGGCTCGCTGGCGGGCAGCTATGTGGGCGCCACCGCCGAGGCCGCCGTGGCGCTCGGGCTCGGCGCCAATGTGCTGATCGGCGGCAATAACGACTCGGTCGCGCTGCAGCCGGTCTCGGTCCAGACCACCACCGGCTTCAATATCGCCGCCGGGGTGAGCCAGCTCAATCTGTGTGTTGCCGGCACCCAGTGCTGATCGGGGCGGAGGGCGAAATGTCCGCCCTCTTGACCACCCCCGCCACCGCCTGAAACCATAGGTCGCTCCGCCTCGTCGTCGGCTCGCAGCGCCGCGTCGATGAGGTGGCTGGCCAGGTTGCGGGAGAGCGCTTATGGCGGCAAACGGTAACAACGGCACGCGCGCGACCGGTCCTCGCGCCGTCGCCCTGGTGGGTCCCTTCCAAAGCGGCAAGACCACACTGCTCGAAGCGATCCTCGCCCGCACCGGCGTGATCCAGCGCCAGGGCACCGTCGAGGCCGGCAACACGGTTGGCGACGCCAGCAAGGAAGCGCGCCATCACCGCATGAGCGTGGAGCTCACCGTCGCCACCACCACCTTCATGGGCGACGCCTACACCTTCCTCGACTGTCCGGGCTCGGTCGAATTCGTCCACGACATGCGCGCCGTGCTGCCGGCGATCGATGTCGCGGTGGTGGTCTGCGAGATGGACGAGAAGAAGGTCCCGCAGCTGCAGCTCATCTTGCGCGAACTTGAAGAGCAGAAGATTCCCCGCATCCTGTTCGTCAACAAGATCGACAAGGCCGATGCCGGCGTCCACGATGTGCTCAAGCTGTTGCAGCCGGCCTCCCGCACCAAGCTGGTGCTCCGCCAGATCCCGACCTTCTCGGGCGACCTGATCACCGGCTTCGTCGATCTCGCGCTGGAGCGCGCCTTTGTCTACAAGGAGCATGCGCCCTCGCAGGTGGTGCCGCTCGAAGGCGAGCTCGCCGACCGCGAGAAGACGGCGCGCTTTTCCATGCTGGAGACGCTCGCCGACCACGACGACCAGCTGATGGAGCAATTGCTCGAAGACATCCAGCCGCCGCGCGACAAAATCTTTGACGATCTGACCCGGGAATTGCGCGAAGGCCTGGTCAATCCGGTGCTGATGGGTACCGCGGCCCGCGCCAACGGCGTGCTGCGGTTGCTCAAGGCGCTGCGCCACGAGTCGCCGGGCATTGCCGAAACCGCCAACCGTCTCGGCATCAAGTCGAGCAGCGACGCGGTTGCGTATGTGCTCAAGACGCTGAGCACGACGCACGGCGGCAAAATGTCGGTGGTGCGGTTGCTCGCCGGCCAGGCCGGCGACGGCACGACGTTGTCGTCGAGCGGCGGCGACGAGGCGGGCCGGGTCGCCGGCACATTCAAGCTCGTTGGCCAGAATTCGGAGAAGCGCGGACCGGCTGCGGTTGGCGAAGTCGTCGCCTTCGCCAAGCTCGACAAGGCCAAGACCGGCGACACGCTGACCGCCGGCAAGGACCCGCATGCTCCGCTCGCCAAGGTCGAACCCTACGCACCGGTGCTGGCGATCGCCATCTCGGCCAAGGAGCGCAAGGACGACGTCAAGCTCGGCCAGGCGCTCAACAGACTCGCCGAGGAAGATCCCTCGATCACCATCGTGCACAACCCCGAGACCCACGAAGTGGTGTTGTGGGGCCAGGGCGAGATGCACCTTCGCGTCGCCACCGAGCGCCTGAGCGACCGCTATGGCGTCGCCATCGAACGCCGCCAGCCGTCAGTCGGCTACCGCGAGACCATCCGCAAGGCCGTCACCCAGCGCGGCCGGCACAAGAAGCAATCCGGCGGCCACGGCCAGTTCGGCGACGTCGTGCTCGAGATCAAGCCGATGCCGCGCGGCGCCGGCTTCACGTTCGAGGAACGCATCACCGGCGGCG
>JASHXZ010000538.1 GCA_030043285.1 Xanthobacteraceae bacterium
CGCGCGCCGGCGCTCTTACGCGAGGCAGTCGAGCAGGTCATGAACGCAGCGGGGCGGCCGCTGCGTTTGGGCGCGCTGCTCGATCTCGGCTGCGGCACCGGCCTTGCGGGCGCGGCGTTCCGACCCGTCGTCGAACGGCTGGTCGGTGTCGATCTGTCGCCCGCGATGATCGCGCAGGCGTCCGCCAAAGGGATTTATGATCGGCTCGAAACCGCCGACGTCGTGGATGCGCTCGATCAGGGGGCCGCGCGCGGCGCGACCTATCAGCTTGTCGTCGCCGCCGATGTGTTTGTTTATTTGAACGATCTTGCACCGGTCGTGGCGCGGGTTGCGCGCGTGCTGGCGCCGGACGGCGTCTTCGCATTCACGGTCGAAACGCACGCAAGCGACGGCGTAAAACTGCTGCCGACGCTGCGCTATGCGCATGGCGAGGCTTATGCGCGCGGGGTGCTGTGCGATGCGGCGCTCACATTGGCGCGGCTCGAACAAAAATCCGTGCGCAGCGAAAAAGGCGTGCCGGTCGATAGTCTCGTCGTCGTGGCGCAACCCTCGACCGCGCGCCGGGCGGCCGCCAGGTCTGGCCGGTGACTGTTCTCGACCGCAGCGCCATCTTGCCCGAGCCGTTTGCGCGCTGGTTCGCTGCGCGCGGCTGGACCCCGCGCGCGCACCAGCTCGAGCTTCTGGCCAAGGCGCGCGCCGGCCGCTCGGTGTTGCTCATCGCACCGACCGGCGGCGGCAAGACGCTCGCCGGATTTTTGCCGAGCCTGGTCGAGCTGAGCGGCAACCCCCTCCAGCGCTTGCGGGGGAGGGTTGGGGAGCGGCTCGATGAGCGCCAAGGCACCCATGCACTGGCCCCCACCCGCTTCGCTTCGCTCGCGACCTCCCCCGCAAGCGGGGGAGGATTAAGGAGTATCGGCCGCGATGTGCGGCGCGAGGGCGGGCTGCACACGCTTTACATTTCGCCGCTTAAGGCGTTGGCGGTCGACATCGCGCGCAATCTGGAAGCGCCGGTAGCCGAAATGGGCCTGCCGATCCGCATCGAGACGCGCACCGGCGACACGCCAGTCTCGAAGCGTCAGCGCCAGCGCCGCGATCCGCCACAAATTTTATTGACCACGCCCGAACAGCTGGCGCTGTTGCTCGCGTCCGCCGACGGGCCCTATCTGTTCGGCTCGCTCCGGCGCGTCATTCTCGATGAATTGCATGCGCTGGTGACGTCGAAGCGCGGCGATTTGCTGGCGCTCGGCCTGGCGCGGCTGTTTCGGCTCGCGCCGCACCTTGCCAGCGTCGGGCTTTCGGCCACCGTCGCCGAGCCCGACGATCTCTGCCGTTTCATGGTGCCGCAACGCGGCGATGGCGACGAGCAAGACCGCGCCGATCTCATCGTTGCCGAAGGCGGCGCGGCGCCCGACGTGTCGATGCTGGACAGCCGCGAACGCCTGCCCTGGGCCGGCCATTCGTCGCGGTACGCGCTAGCCGAAATGTACGCGCTCATCAAAGCGCACCGCACCACGCTCGTCTTCGTCAATACGCGCAGCCAGGCCGAAGGCATCTTTCAGGACCTCTGGCACATCAACGACGACAATCTCGCGATCGCGCTGCATCACGGCTCGCTCGACGTGGCGCAGCGCCGCAAGGTCGAAGCCGCGATGGCGAGCGGCCGGCTGCGCGCCGTCGTCTGCACCTCGTCGCTCGATCTCGGCGTCGACTGGGGCGACGTCGATCTCGTCATCAATGTCGGCGCGCCGAAGGGCGCCTCGCGGCTGCTGCAGCGCATCGGCCGCGCCAATCACCGCATGGACGAGCCGTCCAAGGGCGTGCTCATTCCGGCGAACCGCTTCGAGGTGCTGGAATGCCGCGCCGCGCTCGATGCCATCGCCGAGGGCGCACAGGACACGCCGGGGGCGCGCATCGGCGGGCTCGACGTGCTCGCCCAGCACGTGCTCGGCTGCGCCTGCGGCGAGCCGTTCTTGGCCGACGCGCTTTACGCCGAGGTGACGGCGGCCGCACCTTATGCGGCGCTGGCGCGCGCTGACTTCGACGCCGTGGTCGATTTCGTCGCCACCGGCGGCTATGCGCTGAAAGCCTACGACCGTTTCGCCCGCATCCGGCAGGGCAAGGACGGGCTCTGGCGCATCACCAATCCCAATGTCGCGCAGCGCTATCGGCTCAATGTCGGCACCATCGTCGAGGCCGACATGCTCAAAGTGCGGCTGGTGCGTTCGCGCGCTTCCAACATCATCCCGCGCGGCGGCCGGCTGCTTGGCGAAGTCGAAGAATATTTCGTCGAGACCATGGTGCCGGGCGATACGTTCGTGTTCGCCGGCGAGATTTTGAAATATGAGGCGCTGGTCGAGGACGCGGTCTACGTCTCGCGCGCTACATCGCAGGATCCGAAGGTGCCGGCCTACGAGGGCGGCAAATTTCCGCTCTCGACGTATCTCGCCGAGCGCGTGCGCGGCATCATCTCACATCCGCAAACCTGGCGGCAGCTTCCCGCGCAGGTGCGCGAGTGGCTGGAAATTCAGGAATGGCGCTCGCAACTGCCGGGCCAACGCGAGCTTCTGGTCGAAACCTTTCCGCGCGCCGACAAGCATTATCTCGTCTGCTATCCATTCGAGGGCCGGCTCGCTCATCAAACACTCGGCATGCTGCTGACGCGGCGGCTGGAGCGAGCGCGATTGAAGCCGATGGGTTTTGTGGCCAACGAGTACGCGCTCGCGGTCTGGGGCCTCGGCGATCCGGCGCAGCGCATCGAAGGCGGCACGCTCCGCCTCGCCGACCTGTTCGATCAGGACATGCTGGGCGACGATCTCGAAGCCTGGCTCGCCGAATCGGCGCTGATGAAACGCACCTTCCGCAACTGCGCCATCATCGCCGGCCTGATCGAGCGGCGTTTTCCGGGGCAGGAAAAATCGCGGCGCCAAGTCACGATCTCGACCGATCTGGTTTATGACGTGCTGCGAAGCCATCAGCCGGACCACGTGCTCCTGCGCGCCGCGCGGGCCGATGCGGCGACGGGCTTGCTCGACGTGCGGCGGCTTGCCGAAATGCTCTCGCGCATCAGCGGCCGAATCGTCCATAAAGCGCTCGACCACGTCTCGCCGCTCGCCGTTCCGGTCATGCTGGAAATCGGCCGCGAGGCAGTTTACGGCGAAGCCGCCGACGCGCTGCTGGGCGAAGCGGCGGACGAACTGGTGAGGGAGGCGATGCAGTGAGCGGTGGCTCTGCGGCCGTTGTCGTCGATTCCGAGTCCCCGCTTGAGCGGGAACCGACGAATCACGAAATCGCGCTGCGTGGCATTGCGCTTCTCGCCGATCCGGCCGGCGCGCTGTACTGGCCGGAGGAAAAACTCCTGGTCGTCGCCGATCTGCACCTGGAAAAGGGTTCGGCGTTCGCGGCACGCGGCGTGCTGCTGCCGCCTTACGATACCGCCGAGAGTTTGGCGCGGCTGACGCTGCTCATCGCGCATTACGCTCCGCGCCGCGTTATTGCGCTCGGCGATAATTTTCATGATTGCGGCGGTCCGGCCCGCATGGCCGACCGCGACCGCGCCGCGCTCGCAGCCCTGCAGCACGGACGCGATTGGCTGTGGATCGCCGGCAATCACGATCCCGATCCGGCCGAAAACATCGGCGGCGATTTCCTCGCCCAACTGGCGCTGGGATCGTTCACGTTCCGCCACGAGCCGGCGCGGCAGCCGCAAGCGGGCGAGGTCGCCGGCCACCTGCATCCCGTGGCGCGCGTGGCGCGGCGCGGTCGCGGTGTCAGCCGGCGCTGCTTTGCCAGCGACGGCGAGCGTCTGGTCATGCCGGCCTTCGGCGCCTATGCGGGCGGGCTGAACATTCGCGACCGCGCCTTCACGGCTTTGTTCGGCGTGCGGCCGTTCACCGCGCACATGCTCGGCGCGCGACGCCTCTACGCCATCGCCGCCGCGCAGTGTTTGCCGGATTGAGTGATTCTTACTTCGCCTGCGCCGGATGCTGCGGCTTCGCGGGCGGCTGCCAGGCCGCTGCGGTGCGCACGTTGATGGCATCGTCGGGCTGCGGCTCGGGCGCGAAGTTCTTCACCGCAAGGCGCGCGGCGGCGAGCGCTTTGGCGTCGAGGTGGCTGGCGACATCGTCGCGCTTGGTCGCGGCGTCATGGTCGCCCTGGGCGGCGGCCAGCGCAAACCACTTGTAGGATTCGGCGTAGTTCTGGCTCACCCCGATGCCGCGCGCATAGAGAATGCCGAGATTGTACTGGCTGTCCCGTAGCCCGTGGTTGGCGGCTTTGCCGAACCATTCGGCGGCGTTCTTGTAATCCGGCGCGCCGTCGATGCCTTCGGCGTAGAGCACAGCGAGGTTGTGCATCGCCTTGCCGTTGCCCTTCTCGGCCGCGGCAAGATAGAGCTCGCGCGCCCTGATCACGTCTTTTTTGACGCCGATCCCTTTCTCATAGAGCCCGCCGAGGCGGAATTGGGCCGGCACCAGGCCTTGCTCGGCGGCGCGCTCCAACCAATGCGCGGCCGCGACCTGGTTTTGCGGCACGCCATGGCCTTCGGCAAAACGCGCCGCCACCTCGTAGGCTGCGGCCGGATCGCCGCCAAGCGCCGCCTGGCGCAGCGCCGGATCGCCGATTGCTGCCGGCAATTTGTCGTCGGTCGCCGCCGCATCCGCCGGCGCAGGCTGATTTTCCGGGCCCGACACTGCGCGCGGCAGCGTGCCGGTAATATCGGGCGTGGCCCAAAGCGGCAGGGCGTTCGCGGTCGGTTGTCCGCCATCGGTTTTCGTCGCACCCGCCGCTGCCGGGCGCCCGCCCTCTTGCAGCAGCGATTCGTGCGGCGGCCTCGCGTTTTTGGCTGGCGCGGGCGGCGGCGCCGGTGGTGGTGCAGCGGCGCGATCGGAATCGGACAGCGGCACGGGAGCCGCAGCCGGACCGCTTGCAGGTGGAGCTTGTTTCGCAACCGGAGCAGGTGTCGGCGCTGTGGGGGCGGCAGCTTGATCCGACTGCACCGGCACAGGATTGCTGATC
>JASHXZ010000539.1 GCA_030043285.1 Xanthobacteraceae bacterium
ACGAAATTAAATGATGGCACCAATCGCATGCGGAGATAACGATCCGCACGAGCGAGCTCGCGCCAAACAAAAGGGCCTGCGACACACGCCCATCCTTGCGGCTTTATTCGGCAGCGCGCATTTGCACGGGCACCGGCCGCGCAAACTTCAGAAATTCCTTGAGCGCGCTGGAAATCAAAGCATCCTGGCGGTGGACAAAAACCGTGGTGATGTGCGCCTCGGCTTCGGGCACCTCGTGAACACTGACAGCATTGTCCCGCCAGATCGAGCCGATGAGGCTCTTGGGCAGCAAAGTGATGCCGAGGCCGGCGCTTACCGAACGATAGATAGTTTCGATATTGCCGAATTCGAGCGGTCGAATGCCGACCACGCCGCGTTTGATCAGGATGTTCTCGAGTATCTGACGGTACGCGCAGCCCTGCGGATGAACAACGATTTTGACGTGACCCTTACGAGTCAGATCATCGAGGCGCCGGATCGTACGAGGCGCCAGGATGACGAGCTGCTCGCGAAAGAACACCTCCTCAAGCAGGTCTTGGTGGTTGACCGGGCCGCAAACGAAAGCGCCCTCGACCACGTGATCCAGCACCTGCGCGATCAGCTCGTAGGTCGTGCCGGTATGAAGCACCAAATCGACCTCGGGGTACGCGGCCGCATACGCCGCCAGAACCGGCGCCAGTCGCAGCGCCGCGCTGGTTTCCAGCGAACCGATCGTCAAACGTCCGCGCGGCTCGCCATCATCCTTGACGGCTCGACGCGCCTCATCCAGCAGATGCGTTACCTTGATCGCATAAGGAAGCAGCCGCTGACCGGCCGCGGTCAGCGTGACGCCTTTATGTCCGCGATTGAACAGCGCGACGCCCAACTCCTCTTCAAGTGTACGCACCCGTGCCGTCACATTCGACTGCACCGTGTTCAGCTCGCTGGCGGCACGATTCATGCCGCCAACTCTGGCGACGGCGGCAAAGAACTTCAGGTCGGCGGCATCCATCTGCAACATCCGGGTAATCGCTCGCGGAGGTGACCTATAACACCGGAGTTGGCGAAGCGCCCACCCGATTCCTGGCGTTGGAAGATAGTCAGTCATGCGATTTCGACACGGCCGGCAACATCGCCCCGTAATTAGGCCTGATTTGATGCATCTATCTGAATTCGCGATAACAACATCAATTAATTTCGTTACTCATCGCGTCGCATGCTCCTCATATGTAGCAGCATGGGCAACGCAACAATTTCATCCCGATCAAAGCTTGGCGACGGACTTAACCAAGCGGCATTATCGGCCGTTGCGGGCATTCGTTTTCTTGCCCGGTGTGTCAGTTGCTATATCCAGCTGCAGCGTGAGCTTAACGACCTGGTGCAGCTGAACGGTCGCAGCCTTCGTGATATCGGGCTCACTTCGAATGATGTGGCGGCCATGACTCAACGGCCGATCTGGCCGCGCTGCTGGCGAGCGGTGCGCTCGTGTCCGAATAAGCGATGCCTTGGTAGGCTCGTTTGCAGCGCCGCCTGCCGTATTCAGCCCCGGGCTCTCAGTCGCTGATCACCGCAATCGCATTCATCTCGATCAAATAATTGGGCGAGGTCATCTTGCAAACTTCGACCCGTTTGCGCAGCATTGCGCTTGAAAGCGCACGTCAAGGCATGACGCCGCGCCGACCCGGGGACAGCCATGACCGACATGACCATCAAGGCGATCCGCACCACGCTGCTGCGCGTACCGTGGCCGCAAACCCCCTGGCTCAAGGGCCATGCGTTCGGCGACGCCCGCAATTTCCTGGTGCTCGAGGTCGAGACCCCGGACGGCATCGTCGGCATGGGTTATCTGTTTCTGTTCCGGGCCGGGCTGCGCTCGATCGCGGCCTGCCTCGACGAATTGATCATTCCGCGCGTCATCGGCAAGGACGGAAGCGCCATCGAGGCGATCTGGCAGGATCTGTGGCGCGCCACCATGACGGTCGGCCGCGGCGGCATCGCCACCATGGCGCAATCGGTGCTCGACATGGCGCTGTGGGACGCGCTCGGCAAACGCGCCAAGCTGCCGCTGCATCGGCTGTGGGGCCATTGCCGCGCGCAATTGCCGGCTTACGGCAGCGGTTGCTTCCGCGGCTCCGGCGGCGACGGCATGATCGCCAAGGCGCTGCACTACAAGGAGCGCGGCTACAAGGCGATCAAGATGCAGGTCGCCCATGTCGGCGATTTGCGCACCGACATCGACAACGTGCGGCGCATGCGCGAGGCGCTCGGGCCCGACATCGCCATCATGATCGACGTCAACATGGGCTGGACCGCCGACGTCGCCATCCAGATGGGCCGCAAATTCCAGGACTACGACGTGTATTGGCTGGAGGAGCCGGTGGTGGCCGACGATTTCGCCGGCTATCTGCGCATCGCCGAGGCGCTCGATCTGCGCATCGTCGGCGGCGAGACGCATTTCACGCGCTTCGATCTCAAACCGTTCTTCGAGCACCCTCGCCTGCCGATCCTGCAGCCCGATCCGATGCGCGGCGGCTTCACCGAATTGCGCAAGATCGCGACTGTCGCCGACACCTGGGGCATGAGCATCGCGCCGCATCTGTTTCCCGAGTTGAACGTGCACCTGCTCGCCTCGATCCCGAACGGTATTTGGATCGAGGACATGGGCTTGTCAGAAGACGTGTGGATCGATCCGGTGCCGGTGACGAACGGCATGATCACCGCGCCAGAACGGCCCGGCCACGGCCTCGCCTTCAAGCCGGAAATTTTGCGCGAGTTCGCGGTAACGTAGCCGCATCGCAATATCGTTGGCACAAGAGACCGTCGCCATGGTCTTGCTTCCTCTCAATCCAACGTGATCCTCCACAGCGCGCCGGAGCCGCGCGTTGCGTCGATGCGGCCCTGTCCCTGCATTTCGAAATGGCCGAAGTCGACCGCCAGCAGATTGCGGTCGGGCGTCGTCACCACATCGATCGGCCGCAGCAACGGACCCGCCATCAACAAATGCTGCGACCAATCGCTTGGGTCGACCCGCAGCAGGCTGCGTCCGACCTTGGGGCCGGGCGGTGCGGCTATCGGCTTCTCGTCACCGAACATGGCAACCGCCAGCTGGCCCGCCCAGCGAGTGCCGACGGGCAAGACGGCGAGCTTGGTGGCCGCTGCGTTGACGGCGAATTCCGCGACCGGCTGCCGCGGCGGCGGCAGCTTGTCGTGGTTCGCCAGAATGAATTTCGGCTGCGATCCGCGGTGCGACGCGAAGGCGGCATCGGTGACCGGCCGGCCGCCGATGAAGTCCGGCCAGCCATACCAGCCGCCGGCTTCCACCACATACAGAAGGTCGGGGGCATTGCCGATCGGCCGCGAGCCGCGATCATCGGCGCTCTGATCGCTGGCGACCAGGCGGCCATCGGGCAGGAAGGCGAGCCCGTAGGCGTTGCGCAGACCCCAGGCGACCAGGGTCAATTCCGAGCCATCAGGCCGGCAGCGCATGACGGCCGCCGTGCACGGCACCTGCCCGGCAAGCTTGGCGTCGCGCGGTTGCGTTTCACCGAAACCGGCGAACGCCGCGGTCAGCGCGCGATTGTCCGGTTTGAACGGATCGGCCGTTTCGAAGACTTCGCCGGTGAGCTCGATATCGAAGCCGGGCAGATCACAAGGGTGCGGGAGCTGCTTGAGCCAGGCGAGATCGTAAGCGTCGAGCCCGACCACGCCCGAATTGGTCATCGCCCCTTGGCTGAAATAGAGCCAACCGTCGGGCCCGACCGCGACCATGTTGGCGTGATAGTTGCCGCGGCCGGGCAGACCGTCGAGCACAGTTGTTCGCTCGCCGCCCGGCGTCCACCGGCTGATGCGGCCGGGGAAGCCGCCTTCGGCGATGTAGAAACCGCCGTCATGCGCGGTCAGCCCGTTCACCGGCGCGCGCAGGCCCTCGAGCACCACTATGGACGAACCGTCGGCTTCGATACGCCGGATGCGCCCGCCCGGCTTGGCACCGCCGAACGGCAGGCCGCTTTCCGCAACATAGATCGTACCATCGTCGGCGACCGCAGCACTGGTGGGAAAGTCGAAGCCGCCGGCGATCTGCTCGGCGGCAAGCGTCGGCGTTTCAACCAAAGCTCTGCTCATCACGTCGACAGCTCCTGCGCGCGACAACCTGCGAGAGGCGCGCACGCTTATGCATTTTCATGCTGCCTGGTTGCAACCCTGCGACTGTCACGCCGGCATCCGCGCGCGGCGCGGCACGACGCAAAAACTAAAACAAGACCAAAAACAAAGTCACGCCGCCGCATCGTCAACGGCGCGCATCGATAAGCGCAATCAGCGGCGAGAGCGGCCGATGAAGTCGAGCACGGCACGATTGAAGACGTCCGGCTGCTCCCAATAGATGGCATGGCCGGTGTCCGGCACGATCACTACTTCGCTTCCCGGGATCTGCGCTGCGACCATGCGCAGCAACGATGGCGGCGTGTAGAGATCGGCGTCGCCGGTCATCAAAAGCGTCGGGGTTTTTATGGTTTGGAGTTTTTCCGCGGAGATGACATTACCGAAGCCCTGGCGGACCAGTTCGCTGCTGCGCGCCTTGCGTTCCAATTCGAGCCACTGCCGCACGCCCTCTGGATTGGCGGCACGATAGGACGGTCCGAGTTCGCGAAACTCGGGCGGCAAGCGGTCGAATCCGTCGGGCAGCAGACTTGCGGCGCGCCGGCCGATTTCGCCAGTGCGCACGCCGGCCGCGTTGCTGGTCACGACGAGGCTCAACAGCCGCTCCGGATGCGACAGCGCGTAATCGGTCGCGATGCTGCCGCCGGCGGCCGAACTGACGGCGTGAAACTTGTCGATGCCAAGATGCGCGACGAGCTGATGAAGATCCTCGGCGCCGATACCTGGATCATCCTTGAGCGCCGGCGCCGACCCGAAATAATTGCGGCGCGAATAGCCGATGACGCGGTAACCGGCCTTGGCAAACACCGGCTGCTGATAGACCCACATGAGCGCGCTGCCGGTCGCCGGATGCAGCAACACCAGCGCCGGGCCGCTGCCGCCGGTGTCCCAGTAATAAATCCGTGTGCCGGCAACCTCCGCGACGGCTTCCTTGACCGGGGCCTGGCTCGGAATGGGGATTGGCATCGGTGGATCGGCCGGCGCGGCTGTGGCGCGCTCCCGGATCGTCCTGACAGCGGCGACGCCGAGCGCCAGCAACGCCGCGCCCTTGAGCATGAACCTGCGATGCGGTCTCCGCAACGATTCGATTGGCGGCAACAGATCAATCATCCTGTTGCTCCCGGTGCGGCGCGCCAAACGCCGTCAGACCCAACGTCTTCACATTGTGAGCTTGGAACGGGCGGACCGGTCGCGAGTGGTAGCGGGGGCCGGATTTGAACCGGCGACCTCCGGATTATGATTCCGCTGCTCTAACCAGCTGAGCTACCCCGCCGTCGTCTTTAGGGACCAGCGAAAGCGCCAAGAGGCCGCCGCCGGCCGGCCAGATTTAGGGTAGATCGCCGCTCTTTCCAAGTGGTCGAAGCGGCTTGGTGCCGGAGCGCCGGGTCAGCGCCCGACCCACGGCTCGGCGACAGCCACACCGGCAAGCACAGGCTCGGCCAGGCAGGCATCGGGCCTGCGTTCGGTGCAGTGGATCCGGGCGACGCCTTTCGGGCCTGCTTTCAGCACGATCGCCGGGCCTTCCCAGGGGCTGCCAGCGAGCACGAAGGTCGAGCCATACCACGAACTGGCGGTACCGCCGGACCGCCGACCCCAGCCGCCGAAATAATAGCCGAAGTGGCGGGCCGGCGCGTAAACGTGGCGGTGCGCCCGATGGGCGACCACCCGGTGCAACTTGGGAACCGGCAGCTCCGCGGCATTCGCCGACAGGGGCAGCAGCGCGGCAATCGCCAGTGCAGTGACGATCCTGATCATTCCGCTCATTCCGACCATCCGATCCACGTGAAGCCAATGCGGCAACACGGCGTTGACGATCTGAGAACCGGGAAGCCGCGTCGCCGGTTCCTTGAACTGCCCCCGTTGAATCCGCTCATGCTTTGGAAAACTGCCGATGCCTCTCCTGTAAGACATCAAAAAGTTCGCCGAAGGCCGCGGCCGGCCCGCGCGCGCGGCGTTGCGCGGCCTGGTTCGCCAGCGCAAACCCAATACCCTCCACTTCAGGGACGACGGCTGCATTCCCAATAATCCGAACTGGCCGCTCGTCGTCTATCGCGGTGCCGCCCAACGGACCGCTGCTCGGAATCCGGACGAGCAGAAGACAGCCAGCAGAGAAAACGAACAACGATCGCGGCGGCGAAAGATTTTTGCTTCTGCCCGCAACCTTCAGGTGATATTGTCGATCGCTCGGGTGTGCAGACAACGGGGCTGCGCTTCGACCGGACGGGGGCGATCATGGCGGCGGTACCAGAGAAAGAACGTGCCGTATCGACCGAGGAGATGCTGGCCGAGGAGGCCAATGAGATCCTCGGCACACCGACGGTCAAGCTGGCCGGCCGCCTCAAGGGCGACCGCGGAAAGCAGGCGCAACGCGCGCGGGCCTTGCTCAACGCCGACGAGCGCGACGACGCCGAGATCAATCCTGAAACGGTTAAGGCGCGCCACGACCTCTATTGCGCACTGAACGCGCTCAACCGCGCGGCGCTGTGCTTCTCCGGCGGTGGCATCCGCAGCGCCACATTCTGCCTCGGTGTCCTGCAGGCGCTCGCTGCATGCGACGCGGCACCGTTCGAAACGCGTCACGACGAACCTCCGCCTGACGACAACGCTGCGACAACGCCGGAAACTTCCCTGCTCGGCCGCTTCCACTATCTCTCGACGGTTTCGGGCGGCGGTTACGTGGGCTCTTGGCTGTCGTCATGGCGCCATCGCGACACTTTCAAAGACATCTTCAGCAACCTTACCAACCGCCCAAACGGGCCGGACATCGAAGCGCCGGAAATCTCCTGGCTGCGCGCCTACAGCAATTATCTGACGCCGCGCATCGGTCTTGGTTCTGCCGATACCTGGGCGGCGGTGGCGATCATCGTGCGCAACCTGATTCTCAACTGGCTGATCATTATTCCGGTGCTATGCGCCGTGCTGCTTGCGCTGAAGATCATTGTAACCGGTTCGGTATGGGTCGCGCACGGCAGCGCCAATGATCGCCTCGTGTTGGGCATCCTTTTGGCCGGCGTGATCTGCCTCATCGGCGCGCAAGCATTTGCGACCTATCACCGTCCGCCGCGGCGGCCGCCGTTCCCGCGGTCGCAAAAAGCAGCGAAGCAGCCCGGCAACGTGCCCCAATCACACTTCCTTTGCGGCGACCTCATCTGGTCGGTGCTGTCGGCGATTGCCGTGACCGTTTTCTTTTCCTCCCATTATTTCTGGTCCTTTTACTTGCAGTGGCCGCGGCGCGCGATCGATTGGCCCGGCTTCGGCCTTCTGAGACACGTGAGCGACAGCGCCAAAGTCCAGCTCGTCGTCGCGGCGGCGGTCGCCGGCTTCGCGATTTACGTGCTCGGTTGGCTCTCGGGCTTTGTTCCGCGGCGTCGCGTGCGAGACCTCATCGACTGGACCTGGCGACTGCCGCAACGGCTTCGATCGCCGACGTTCAGAGCCGGTTTGGTAGATTTCGCCGCTTGGGCGTTCTCGGGACTCATTTACGGCGCATTGGTCGGGGTCGGCGCGGTTCTGTTCACGATGCTCGCGCCCTATCCCGCAAGCGACGACAACCG